>JAHFHD010000131.1 GCA_023247075.1 Candidatus Omnitrophota bacterium
GTGTAATTCCCAAATTCTCTAGCTCGGTGCTGTTTAGAGAAAGTGAATTTCGTTGGAATGCGTCAAATAGGTTGGAATAGTTTTGAATCTCGGCACTCTTAATTTGATTAATGACACCGTTTGAGACACCAAACAATCCCAGCAAGTCAAAATTAGTCAAGCGGTCCGGGTATTGGCGAATAAATATTTTCAATATCGGCACTAAGACTTTTGGATTCTCTTGAATTCCATTAATGCCATTCGAATTCAACATGGAAATAAATGAATTTTGTCCACCTTGCGCTGAACCGATTAACTCCGGAAATTGCTCACGCACGAGTAAGGAAATGGCCAGCGCAATATCTAATATCGATTTACCTGCCTTGTGGCCTAGAACAAGATGTGTTGTTTCAAACGCGGTAGAATTAAAATTGGCATTTGAACAATGAATGATAATTGGGCCTTTGTGGTCCTTTCTTTTTGGCAGAATATTTTTTTCCTGTAATTCTTGCAATACTTCGGTAGCGCTTCCAGAGTTAAAATAAGCGGAATCGCCATCACTTTCAAAATCATTTGGTAAATTATCATCTAAAAAAATAATGTGAAAAATATTTGGATTACTTTTAATTGCCAACCTAAATTGTGAGATATCTCTAGCAACATGAATATTTTTTGATGCAAAACCAATATATTCCAATCCGTCTTTGAGGTCAGTAATATGTTTCGGTACATCTTCAACAATTAAAACTTTTATTTTTTGAGTGAATTTTCTTCCTAGTTCATTCACTATTTTTTTAAACTGTCGGTCAGAATTATCTGAGCCTGATCGCACTTCGGGACGAGATGAAGCTTGAGTTGGTTGACGCTTTGAATTTCTTTGCTTTTGCTTGATCCGCGACTCAATTTTCTTTTTCCTCTTTATGCGCTTTATGAGCTGCATTTTGAATTTGTAATTATGTAAATATTGTCGATTTGCTGGAGCGCTTGATGGGCCCCTTAAAGTTAGATCGCGTAGTGATTCAAGCTTCTTATTAACTTGCTTTAATAATATTTCCAAATGAGACACACTAGCATTCTTCATCTCACCAATAGATGGAAATTCATCACCCCAATGCAATGCTTCATGAATCTCTCTTCCGCCTGTATAGTCTAAGCTGTTATCAAAACCCCTATTAATTCTGATTCCAGGCTGAAGCTCTTTCACATGATTCCGGATTTCAAGTCGAGCTCCAGGAATCATGGCAACTGGAATAGCAATATTTGATTTTGAAATGAGATTGACCTGATTGACGAGACGCTGGACAGCCTGAGCAGAAAAATCCTGCTTCGCCCACACGGTTTTTAATCCATCTGAGAAAATATTTAATCTTTGATCAAGCTGGGCTTTAAGTTTGTCAAAATAGGTAGAAAAAAACGAATCAAGTTCATGTGCAACATTTTCCCTGAGTTTTGCTTCATCGCCCGCTGGATTACCATTTGTGGAGCTAGCCTTTGAAGCGCGTACAAGCGCATCCACATATTTGGTGTAAGAAGCGGCCTGAGTCACCCTTCCTTCCTGAACGGTATTTAAAATAATCTGGTCGTGCCAATGTTTCAGTAGAGGCGACCGGCCGGTCGTTCCTGCAAACTCTGTGACTTTTTCAGAATAATCTTGAGCAAGCGCGTCCCAAAGTGAAGTGGTGTAATACTTCATAAAGCTTCGCTTCTCATGCATCGCATTCAAATAATTTTCTTTGCTTCCAATCTGAGTAATTTTGGGTGTAATGAGCACAAAGGGGATGTTCTCATCTTTTAACTTTTGTTTGATTCCTTCCTCGTGAAAACCACCGGTAACAATCAGAGTGAGTTTGGATTTAGTCTTGTCCATCACTTTAAGAGAATTTTGGAACAAGGCATCATCACGCTTTAAAGCAAGTTCGTAGAAGTGAATGTGGGGAGCAAAATAGTGACTCAATAAACTATTTGTCATTCCCGCGAAAGCGGGAATCCATGATTCTAGATCCCCGACACTTTCGGAGAAGAACCTCAAGTTCTTCCCGAAAAGTGCTTCGCGCACAGGCGCGAGTGTAAAAGCATTCGGGGATGACAAAGGTTTTAGTTTTGACCACTCATCATGAGTCAACTCAAGTTTGGCAAAGGAAGTCAAAAGCTCAAGCTGCTTGTAACGCTCCAAAATCTCTTTTTCTTCGCCTGATTTGGGGAGGGCTTTACGCAAGAAATCTTCTAATTGTCTTAACTCGTCAAAAATCTTGGTACCTTTTATGGAAGAGAGGGTTTCAGCTTGTCTAGCAGTGGATTTTAAAACTTCAGGAATTGAAATCGAATTGCCTGAAAGTTCCTCAATACGTTTGACCAAAAATCCCCGGTCAATTTTCCCAGTCTGGAAATCCTGAATCATGGCACCCATTTCAAGCTTGAGTTCTTTTGACGAAGTCGAAAAGATTTCAGATTGAAATGTTTTAACCAATTGATTCATCGCAATGTCAAAGTCAGAGCCTTGCTCGGCTTTTCCGTTTTCTTCGGCAACCAGAATTTTATGAAGATTTGGGTAATTGACAGCGAGCCCTGCCTTGTCATCCTGAGGAGGCGAAGTCTTGTCCTCACCGTCATTGCGAAGCAGCGTTCCGAACGATGCTGAAGCAATCTCAGTTTCTAGATTGCTTCGTCCTGGCTGCTGCGCAGCCAGTCCTCCCAATGACAATAGCGACACAAGTACCTTCAAATACTCAAGCAGATTAATTTTTTCAGACTGAAATGCCTGAGACTGGTTTAAGAAGGCAAGTGATTCAGCAGAGAGAATGTCTTTTGCTTCCTGATTCAGTTTGGCGTGTTCTGAGTCCAACATCTTCAATATTTCTGCTTCATGCTGAAATGCGTCCAAAAACGCTTTCTTATTCTGTTCATAAAGCGCCTGACTTTCGACGCCATAGAAATTGGTTTTGAAATCATCCGAAAGAATGGCGGCAGCTTCGCTTCCTTGAAGATCTCCCTGCTTCAAATAGTCGTCTGCAATTTTGGCTTTTATTTTTTCGTCTGGAAACGATTTAAAGAATAAATGGTCAAGCCTACCTTCCCCACCTTCAAGCAGTACTAAAGGAAGCTCGTATTTTTCCTGAAAAAACTGGATGAGCTTGCTGATATTTAATTCACTGTCATAATTAGAATGAGCATCCTGAATATAAATGACGAATTGGTCTTTTGATTGGGTCGGGAGAAATGACTCTTGAATATTGCCAAGCTCTTTTGGAATTTCAAGCGCGCTCAGAATTTTTGCCAAATCAACCGCTTGAGTCTCACGATTCAGAGGAATGCTTTTTTGAAACTCCTGAGCAAATGAAGTGTTCGAAGCTGTAAAGCAGATTAATATAATCGCGGCAATTATTCTTTGGATTCTCATTAAGGTTTTCATGTTGAGATTAGTCATTATTTTATCTTTATAAATACTTATAAAAAGTGTACAAGTAAATGCTCAGAAGTCAAATTTGAAATTATTTATTTTAAAAATAAGGTGATAAACGAGGGAGTTAACTAAGCTAAATTTACGCTCTTGGATGGAATTGGGAGTAAACAGATTTGAGACGGTCTTTTGAAATATGGGTGTAAATTTGAGTGGTTGAAATGTCTGCGTGGCCAAGCAGCTCCTGAACCACCCGAAGGTCAGCGCCACCTTCAAGCAAATGAGTTGCAAAGGAATGTCGGAAGGTGTGTGGCGTAATCGTTTTTCGGATGCGTGCGTGCTGGGCATATTTATGAATTAATTGCCAGACTGCCTGCCGGCTCAAATGCCCCGCGCGCTTCAGCCCAAGAAAAACCTGGGGTTCATTATTTTTTGAAAGCCGCACCTTGTCTAAATATTTCTGAAGCGCTTCTTTTGCGCTCCGACCAAGCAGCACCAGGCGTTCTTTATTACCCTTTCCGCGGCATTTCAGAAAACCGGATTCAAGATTCAAATTTTCAAGTTTCAAATCCACGAGCTCTGAAACCCGTAGTCCCGTCGCATACAAAAGTTCTAAAATTGCCCGGTCCCTCACTCCGGTTTTTTCTCTGGGGTCCGGAGCTTTTAAAATCGTTTCCATTTCCTTTGAAGTTAGGAAGGTGGGAAGATTTTTCCAAAGCTTAGGCGTTTCAATCACGCTCGTCACATCTTCCTCAAGCGTTCCCTCACGCACCAAAAACCGGTGAAAAATTTTAATGGCGACAAGCGAGCGTGCAATCGATGAGACTTCCTGCTTTCGTTCTTTTTCGTGAAAAAGGAATTGGGTAATGTGTTCGCGCGTAACTGATGCAGGCTCCAGCACTTTCTTTACAATCAAAAATGCCGCATATTTCTGGAGGTCGCTTTCATAGGCAAGGAGGCTGTTTTTGGCAAGCCCCCGCTCTACTGAAAGGTAATTAATAAAGTTGGCAATTAAATTTTGAAATGGTTCTGACATTTATGTTCATCCTAAAAAATACTTCATCCTGAGGCGGTATTCAATGAGAAGCCGAAGGATCTAGAGTTCGCTAGATCCTTCGTCCTGAGGACTCAGGATGACAGCATTTTGGTAATACTTCAACTTTTAATCATCCCCTCAAATTCTTTTTCGTTAATCACTCTTACCCCTAACTTTTTCGCCTTTTCGTATTTAGAACCCGGCGAATCACCCGAAAGTAAAAAACTCGTTTTCTTACTCACACTTGAAGTGGCCGTTCCTCCAAACCGGTGAATGAGCTGTTCAATCTCAGTGCGCGAGTACCGCGCCAAGGTTCCTGTCACCACGACTGATTTACCTGCAAGCGGCAACGTTCCCGAACGCTCCTCTACTACATCAAACCGAATGCCAGCTTCTTTTAATTTTCGGACAATTTTTTGTGCTCCAGAATCCTTAAAAAAATCGACGATTGATTTCGCAGTTGCGGGACCAATCTCCCGGATGTTGCAAAGTGTCTCTTCCTCAGCTTCCATTAATTTTTCAAGATGCTTGTACTCATCTGCGAGAATTTGCGCCGACCGCTCTCCTACATTGAGAATCCCAAGCCCAAAAATAAGCCGGTAGAGTTCACGCTTTTTACTCACTTCAAGTGCTTCAAACAAATTCTCAGTTGATTTTTCAGCCATTCGTTCTAAAGCAGCGACTTCATCAAACTTCAGTTGATACAAGTCAGAAAGCGTGGTCACCATCTTTTGTTCAACCAATTGCTCAATCAAAGCCTCACCCAAACCTTCAATGTCCATTGCGTCACGCATGGCAAAATGTTTAATTCTTCCTTTGAGTTGAGCGGGACACGCGAGACTTGTGCAGCGAACCACCACTTCTTCTCCAAGTTGCGCAGCCTTCCCTCCACACACAGGACAATGATTTGGAAATACAAATTTCCTGAGTGATTTTGTCCTTTTTTCTGTTTCAACTGAAATCACTTTTGGAATAATTTCACCACTCTTTTCAACGCGCACATAGTCACCGACCCGCACGTCAAGCCGCTCAATTTCATCTCGATTGTGAAGACTTGCCCGAGACACAGTCGTACCAGAAAGCCGGACGGGCTTTAAAATTGCAACTGGTGTCAAAGCTCCCGTCCGCCCAACGCTAATCTCAATGTCTTCAAGAAGTGTTACTGCTTGCTCAGCCGGATATTTGTACGCAATCATCCAGCGTGGAGATTTACTCGTTTCTCCAAGCACTCTTTGATCATCAAAGGAATCTACTTTGACCACAAGTCCGTCAATTTCATAATCAAGGGTTTCGCGCTCCGATTGAAAATTTTGAGCAAACCGAATCACCTCCTCAATGTTCTTTGCCTTCTTAGTGTGCTCAATCGTCTTAAATCCAAGTTTGATTAAAAGTTCGAAGAGTTCAGATTGAGAACGAAGCGTTGCTCCACTCAACACACCGGCTCCATGGCAAAAGAAATTGAGGCCGCGCTCACGAACCAGCTTCGAATCAAGTAGTTTGAGCGTGCCAGCACAGGCATTTCTTG
>JAHFHD010000132.1 GCA_023247075.1 Candidatus Omnitrophota bacterium
CTCGTGCGTGAGCAATTTCCGGAGTTAATCGGTTCAGCGAAAGGTGGACAAAATTCATTTATTTCCATGTTGAATTCGAATGGCATTAATGGAATTCAAGAGAATCGCGAAATCTTAGTGCCGATATTGAAAATATTTATTCGCCAATACCCGGACCGCTTGACTAATTTTGACTTGCTGGGATTGTTTGGTGTCTCAAGCGGTGTCATTAATCAAATTAAGAGTGCCGAGATTCAAAACTATTCCAACCTATTTGACGCATTCCAACGAAATTCACTTTCTCTAAACAGCACCGAGCTAGAGAATTTGGGAATTACACTTACTCAAATTTCTCCTGAGCAAATTACGGATTTCAAATTTTTCTTTGGGCTCAATTCGCAGATTAAAGACAAAGCAGGCGAAGCGGTGATTTCTATTTTAAAAAATGAATTTAAAAATTACGCGAGATTGTTCGAATACTGGAAGTATTATTACATACCGCCGAAACAACCCGAACTGACTACACCATTTGCTCACCTTTTGACTACAAATACGGTAGAGCATATTTCCGCTGAAATTGCTGCAGAACAAAATTTATATTTAATTGAGGTGCTTAAGCGGCTCTCTGGGTCTGGAACAAACAATGGAGCTAATTTAAGTACCACTACCGGAAATGTCAGTTTGACCAATCAACCCCACTCCGAAGCTAGGGTAAGTGGAGCCAATCAGTTTCGTGACCGCTTGCCAAACACCAGTGCAACTTCTGCCGAGACACCACGGGCAAAGAAAATGCGGTTTCCTATTCAAGGTATCAAAGAGGGTGATTCAGCAGGGGTTTATCTTTCATCTGAAGAATTTGATGTGTGGAGTAACGTTACAGGAACATGGTGGAATCATCCTCCCGTGGAACTGAATTCTTTGGAATTACAGTGGTTGCAAAATCCTCAGCTGTGGTTACAGGGGCAGTCAGCGGTTAGTTTTCCAAAGGTGGATTTGGTTGAATGGGATATTAGGCGTTTGGCAATAAATAATGATCCCAATGGAAACGCATGGCGCGTTACTGAATTTGATCCTCGCACAAATCGTAAATCGGAAATAGATGTGCCTGCAGGTGAGTTTTATGACGTTCATGACTATTTTGAGAGAAGAGTAAAAATAGAGCTGAGGGAAATCCCAATAGTTGTCAAGCAAGTTCTTAAATGGAGGCAAACAGCCGTTCAGCAATTTCTTCAGATCGCCCAAACAAATCGAGGTCTGTGGCATATCTATGCTAATGAGTCTGGAAAAGTCGAATGGGCTGGTCAAATAAACCGACTAGACACAGTTCGTGCAATGATTGCCAGTGGGATTCTCGCTCTAATAGATGGAAACCTTTATCTAGTTGGTGAAACACAGACCGAATTTCAAAAACAATTATCCCGTCCCGAAATGCGGGGAGGGACTGATTTAGTTGATGCTTATGCCAGGTATTCATGGCGTTCAAATGTTGTAATGGCCATTATTACTTTTGTTTTAATAGCTTCTCTTATTGGGGGTATTTTTTATGGGGTGAATCACAAAAATGTTTGGTGGAACCATTACCAGGGGACGCGCGCAAAAACTTATGATTCAGGATTAGATGAAAAATTTCTTAGATGGCTAAACAACTTAAATGATGATGGGCGGCTTGAATTCAATCCGGTTGGGGATGTATTTTTTGGAAATCACAGTTGGAGTGATTTTTCGGAGTATTTAAAAAATACTCACCAAAGCAATGCTTCACCGAATACGCAAGAAAATGATGATCGAATGATCTCCCATCCCGAACCACGAAATGAGTTGCGCTCATCTCGCTCTGAAATGCGGAGTGGAAATAGTGCAGTGATTTATTCGATGATTGAAAGCTTGCCACTTAAATCTTTAGCGGATTTTTGGGCGAGAAATATTTCTAGTTGGTTCACTACATTGACCACTGTTGGAAGAAAGACTCTTACGACCAGAATTCCTTCGGTGGGTTCAGGTGGGTATCTTTTAGAATCTGAAAAGTCTTTATCTTGGGTGATGAGCGCTCTTTTTTTAGCTTGGGCAAGCTTGTACACCGCGCCATTTTTAAGACCTTTGGGTATAGGGACAATCTCATGGCCCATGTTTTTAAGCGCATTCACAATTTTTCTATGGAGCATTTCATCTGCAAGTAGTCGCAGTGAAATTTCAGGCAGCACGACGTTGGAGAGTTTTAGTTTGGTCAATCAATTCAGCAGCGTAATGGAGACCGGCTTGAAGCGCTTTTTTAGTGAGAGAGGGATATCCTTCCAGAATATTATCAATCGTCTCACCGCCTTCAATCATAGTCAGAATAAGGGACACAGGAATACGAGTTCCCTTGAAACACGGTTTTCCGTGGCAAATTTCTGGGTCAATGTTAATAAATTCCTCGGCAGAATTTTTTCTCATGCGGCAGAAAATAGCACACGGCCAGAAGGTCGTCAAGGAGACGCTTTTACCCGCTCCGAAATGCGGAATATTCAAGGTTCTATGAATGAGAATGGGGTAATTGTGAATCGAAGTTTTAATTATGGTCATTTAGATATTTGGGGTGGGAATTCTTTGCATTATACATTGCATCATGAGAGTCCACTCCCTTCGATTGAATCTTTGCAAAATGCTGATATTGATACATTGAATAAACTCTTGATTCAGCTTAATCAAAAAGAAAAGCAATTGAAGACGGGAGTGAATGGTCAGATAAATTTAAATAAACTTTCTTTAAAATTTTTTGAATATAGATCTGAACTTGAAGAGCTTATTGCAGCGGATGCAAATCGCTCTGAAGTGAGGAGTGAAAAATCTAATCCAGTTCAACCAAGTCGAGGAACAGAACAAATCAGTAGTTCACATGTCTTCGTGGGGAATCTTGGTGAATTTAAGACAATTGTAGAAACACCCCTACAAAATTTATGGCGCACAACTAATGAGCTAAAAACAACATTCAAGAGCAGCGCTTCGCCCATTTTCAGTCACTTAAATGATTTATCGAGTGCAATAGCTCGGGTATTGGCAGAAGGGGTTGATGGTGACAGAATGAATGGAAATGATTTCTTAGTTTTTATTGAAGAAATTGACAATATGCTAATGAGCATTCTTCAAGAGCAAACACAGATTGAAAACGCACCCGCACCGTTGCAGCTTGATCAGTTGATTGACCGCATGATTGAAGTAAAAAGAGTTGTTAGAAATTTTAAAATTGTTAAGCCAAATAAAATTATGGTGACACGTGTTTGGAAGTCGAAACACGACAATCCGATGACTTTTGGATTTCTTTGGCACTTTAATTTCACCACCCCAAGCGGGGAGGGTTATCAGGTTGAACTTGTGCGCTACAACGGATGGGAGTTTCGAGTATCCAAGGATTACCGGCATGTAAAGCCAGGGCGTGCATTAGAACAAAATTATGAAATTAAGGATGGAAAATTAATTGACAGATTTGGGCAAGATGAAACTCAAAAAATGAAAGATGTTTTGGCTGCACTAGCTGAACACCCTGTAGGATTGTTTCTGATTGGTCAGCATGTTGTGGGGAGTCTTTATCCGCCCGAGATTCGGGAAAGGGCGAAATTTATAGCAGCTCCAAACTGGAGTGACAATGAAAGACAGGCCTATGCTCTTGCTGTTGCGAGCGAGGCATTTCAAACTTTAAGTGACAGTACGGTTCAGCAAATTAAGCAACAGCCCGGTGGTGTGAGGGATTTGATGAAATCTGGCAGAGATGCGGCTTATGCACTATTTAATGTGATTCAATCCAAAAAAGGTTTCTTGCCTGATTTCAGCCAAAAAGAAGTCGACTCAATTCTTGATGAAATTAACAGATTAGCAAAAGGAAAAGAGGTTAGGGATGCCGAAATACAGACAATTAAAGTTACGAGCGGGCCAGACACAGAGATTAAAAAAGGCCGGATGATTCGCACAGAATTCACATTTAAAAACGGCCATACTGAGACATATGAAATCTACTCTGACGGAACAATACGAAAAATGGATGGCGTTTTATCTTTTACGGAAGCGCTTGCAAAAGCGTTTGCAAATATTGGGAAATCTGGTAGTGACGTTACTTTAATTGATTTAGGAAAAAATATTGCATTAGGTGGTCATCCAGTCATATTTCAGCAGCTTGAAAATCAAACGGACATTTGGTTTGATCTCTTTAGTTTTGCACCCGATTGGAAAGGTTTTCTTGAATATTCTGAAGTTCCTGATACATGGAAACTAGCTATTCAGAAAGGATTGCCCCGCTCCGAAATGCGAAGAGGTGACAATGTTGGCGGTGAAATAATATCGGAATTGCAAAGAGACTTAAATCAAGCGGCGAAGACAGTTACTCGCGAAATTTTGAGTGGAGAGGTTAAGCCCGAAAGTGTTCAGAAAATTGTGGATGTGATTGCAAGAGTGCCAAAAGATCAAGCAAAGCCGCTTGTGGGAGTTATTAGCCAAAAAATCGCGCAAGAGGCTAATCAAGAATTTCGCAATCAAGTAAATGCTGTGAAGGCAAGTAATTCTGATTTAAGTGGAAAGGTTGTTACAATTGCCACAGGTCAAACGGAAAGTCTTACAGGTAAAATTCAAAACATTTTGGATTTTTTAAGTAAACGTTTAAAAGAAGACAAACTCTCAACTAGTAGCCTAAGTGACCAAGACGCTGTCTACTTTGCTCAATCTGTAATGCGTGGGGTGCAGGTGATTCAAGAAGTACCTCAAATATCTGTTTCACCTCTGAGCATTGAAATTGATTCAATTGCAAATAACCCAGCCAGAATGGAGCAAAGTAAAAATCTAGTCAATCACGTGACAAACATTTCTGAAACAACTGTTGTTGAATTTCATCTTCAAAACGAGATTCTTAATGATCCGGAACAATTAAATGATTTAGTTGAAATGGCGCTCACACTTGGAACAATCAGCAGTCAAAAAATTTATGTGCATTTTGTGGTGGAAGGCGCTGACAGAGCGACTAATCTTGTGCATTTGGTCACCAAAACAAGTGATGCAATCGGCTCTAGACTACATGCGCGTGACAACGTGCAAGTTTTTGTGGAAGGTTCAGAGGCGCTTACAGGTTCGCGCCAAAGCGAACAATTCAAATCACGCATTATTGTAGCAAGTCACCCAAATGATTTTGCTGTGCTCAAAGTCCGTAAACTCGACAGCGGTTCTTACCACAACGGTAGTAGCGTGACTATTGGTGAGAAGGTCAGTGCGTGGCGGCTTTTATTTAGCGCGCTTAGTTTGGACACTACCGAAGCAAAAAGCGCTACTTACACAGATACTGTTTCAAATACCACCCAATTTAATAGTGAAGATGCGTTTCTCGGTGTCTTCGGTGAAATTTTGAAAGCTCTCGCACTTCAAGCCCGCGCTGAACAGCGTACCCAAATGTCAGCCTAAACAGACACCTAAACTAAAATAAGCAAACGTACAATTCTGATGACTCGATTATCTCACTAATCGATTGAATCATCTGGGCGCATCCCACTTTAGGCAGTTCTTTTTTACTCACCCTCACCCTACCCTCTCCCTCTGCTTCGCGAGGGAGAGGGTTGGGGTCAATACCGTTCAGTTAAGGGGAAAATAAAAAGCCTCCTTTGGTCGATAAGGAAGTTGATAAAACAAACCTTTCGATAACAAAGGAGGCGAATCAATCATGAATAACAACGACACAAGAAAATCATCTCTAAAGTTAAATTTTCCATTTGCTGACAAAATTTTTTTGAAGCGCTGGCTAGGATTCTGGATGTTCAGCTCATCGAACGTATTCTTAAGGAAACAGGAAGCATCGAGAAAAGGAGAAGGAAGCTTCCGAGCCGCCTTATTGTTCTGTTGGTGGTTGCTATGAGTTTTTATGCCAGAGAATCTATTTCTGAAGTGCTGAATATTCTGGTTGAAGGCTTGAGAATTCATGGA
>JAHFHD010000048.1 GCA_023247075.1 Candidatus Omnitrophota bacterium
AACAACTATTACGGTGGAATTGGCAGTACAACAAGTTGGAATTTCACGACAACAGACACCATTGCTCCAACTGTTGTGAATGTGAATTCAGCAAAGGCAAATGGCACTTATGGCACAGGCGTAGCGATTGATATCAATCTGACTTTCTCTGAACCAGTCACTTCAACTGGTAATGTCACCGTAACACTTGAAACAGGAATGATTGACCGTAGCTGCACCTTTAATATCTCAGGTCCTTCAACTACTGCAACCTGTAATTACACCGTACAAATAGGAGATACTTCAACCGATCTTACCGTTGCGAGCATCAGTGGTACGATTAAAGACGCAGCTAATAATCAAATGTCTAATTTTACGCCAGCAACCAACCTGGCCGTTAATAAAGCAATTGTTATTTTGACTACTACCCTAACTTACACCAGTGTTGTGCTGGCAGATGTGCTTTTCAATGCGGTTGGTAATGTTACAGTGAATTTCACGACTGCTTTTAATCTTCCAACAAATGGAAAAGTAAAAATTACATTTCCGACAGGATTTATTTTGAATTCAGGTGGAACGACAAATGTCGTGTCTCTCAGTGGAATTGATGGGTCATTTGGACTTCCAATTTCTGGAAATTTGATTACTCTCACTCGTAATGGCACTGGAAGTAATTTAGCGCCTGGCGCAAAATCAATCACGTTTTCAAATATTAGGAACCCATCTTCTCCAGGCCTGACCAACGTGTTTGATATTAGAACTACTGATTACTCTGACTATGTGCTGGACCAAGATCAAGCCGTTCCAGGAGTCATTGTTGCCGGTCAGCTCACTGCAACAATGGTGATGCCAGTCAATTTACTTCCGAATACAATTGGTGATGTCGATGTGAATTTCACAACGCAAAGCACCATTCCGCCAGATGGAAAAATTGTCGTTCAATTCCCAGCGAACTTCATGTTCAATGTTCCAAGCAACAATTTTACGTCCGTCAGTACAAACTCTGGATTTTCCGGTGGTGGTAGTTTTTCAGTTGGGGCTACCGGTTCCATGGTCATCATTACTCGAACAGGAGGAGGGAGTGCGGCAGTTCCAGGAGGAAAGAGTTTGAGACTGACTCAAGTTAAAACCCCGCCAATTTTTGGAATGACAGGCAGCTTCCAAGTAAAGACTACCAATTCAGCGAACGCAACACTTGATCAAAATCTCAATGTCCCTGGGGTCAGTATTCAAGCGGCTATTACAGATGCAACCGTTACCCCGCAGACCCTCGCTGCCTCTGCGGTTGGCAATGTCAATGTAAATTTTACCACTTCAAGTAACTTTCCATTAAACGGGAAAGTGGTCATTGTGGTTCCAGCAGGATTTGAGTTTTTCCAAGGTGGTCCAAGCACTGTTACCAACATCACTGGTTTTAGTGGAGGTTTTAACTTGACGTATAATGGAAACACACTGACTCTGAATCAAATAGGAGCAAACTATGATTCTGCACCCGGTCCAAAAAGTTTTATATTAACGAACATCAAAAATCCAACTACGTTAAGCGGCGGGACTAATTCTCAGATCATCACAAAAACAAGCAGCGACACAGTTATCGAGCAAAATCTAAATGTGTCAAGCGGTGCTACAATGACTTTTGGAGGGATTACGGGAGCTTCGGTGCAGCCAATGTCACATTTAAAGAATGTGACTGGCAGTATGTACGTCTCTTTTATGACGTCAAACAGCTTGCCTTTTAATGGAAAAATTGTGATTAGTTTCCCGCCTGAATTCACGCTCAATCCAAGCGGTGTAACAACGACTGCGACAATTAATTCTGGAATAAATGGTTCACTGTCATGGTTACCTCAAGGACAGGATTTAATTTTAACAAGAACAGGAGCAAGTACCACTGTAGCACCAGGTCTCATTCAGCTTACCGTGATGAACGTGAAGAATCCAAATTTTGGCGGAATGACGGGGTCATTTGCGATTCGCACAAAAGATTCGAACAATGTACTTATTGAAGAAGTTCCGTGGATTCCAGGAACGCTCATTGGCAACACGGTGAGTGGACGCGTTTACATGGACAAAGGTGTGACGCCTGCAGGAGCTGGCTGGCACATTAATGTCATGGGCGGCGGCGCTTTTATGAGTGGCTTTGGCGGCGGCAATTATGTTGTGACAGATTCAGCAGGTTATTACACATTGACAGGTGTTTCAGCGGCGTCAGGCGTACCGGTTACTATTTTTGTGGAGCCAACTTGCATGAGCGGTACAGTTTATGGCGGAGCTACTTGTCAAACAGCAACAGGGTACAAAAAAGGCAATGTGATGCTGCTTTACAACGGTCAGGATATTGCCGGAGTTGATGTTTATCTTGGCAGTATGATTGTGCGAAATGAATATAGCGGCAGTCAGTATGTTGATTTTAACGCGCTTCATACTGGTTTTAATGGTGGAGAAAATTTTTGTGACCCTGCGTATGCAGCAACTGCTTGTCAGGGAATGAGCTCTGCAAATGTGATGGGCACTCAAACTTATTCATCGACCACCTCCGCCGAACAATACATGGGTTTCAGGCCAGTTGCGACGGGTACCGCGAATGCGCTTTATGTTGAAAATGATCTCGAACTTTATATTTGGCCAGGCACTAAATTTAAACCAGGCACTGACACAACCGTTACTGATTTAACCATGCACAATTCTCAGTTCGAAGCAACTGCTGGAACACAGCTCACAGTCGCTGGTAATTTTGTATTTGACGGTAATGCAACCTTTACTCACAACAATGCACCAGTTGTTTTTACAGGTACTGGTACCGAGACGATTGCGCCAGGAGGAAACGCATTAAAGGACGTGACTTTTAATGGGGGCGGCAATTATCAATTCAATGACACGCAGAAAATGACTGTAGAGGGAGCGTTTAACCTCACGAATGGTACCTTTGCTATGGCAGGAAGCCAGCCGCTTGAGGTGAGAGGAGATTTCACAGTTGCAAGCAGTGCATCATGGACAGCTTCTTCAACTGCTCCAGTTGTTTTTGCAGGAACTGGAACACAAACTATTTCAGCAGCTGGAAAGAATATTGGAAATATTCAACTTTCAGGCGGTGGAATTTATCAAGCTCAAAGTGGCAGCCCGATGGTTTGCAAGAACTTCGCACTCACAAGCGGCACATTTGTAATGCCTTCCGATCAACCGCTTCAAGTAACTGGTGACCTTTCTTTCGGAAACGGCGTGACATTCACAAAATCAAGTGGAAATGCTCCTGTTGTATTTTCGGGAACAGGAACTCAGGGTATTACGCCTTACGGTAAAAATTTGGGACGTGTGCAGTTTTCAGGCGGCGGCGTGTACCGCTTTAACGACACGACTGCTCCAATGGTTGTTGATAAATTTGAACTGACCAATGGCTCGTTTGTAATGGACAGCACGCAGCCTCTTCAGGTTAAAGGTGATTTTTCTATTGCTTCCGGTACCACCTTTACGCCTTCCACTGGAAATGTGCCGGTTGTTTTTGCAGGCACAGGAACCCAGGCCATTGCGACAGGAGGCGTTCAGCTGAAACACATGCAGTTCTCAGGCGGTGGTGTGTATCAGTTTAATGATACTGCACCGATGAAAGTTGAAAATTTTGCCCTTCAAAGTGGAACATTCGTGATGGACAATGATCAAGCCCTGCAAGTGAAAGGTGATTTTACAGTAAGCAGCGGCACAACGTTTACAAAATCAACTGGTAGTGCGCCAATTATGTTTACCGGTACAGGGACTCAAACCATTACGCCTAAAGGCCAGAATGTTGGTGCTGTGAAGTTTTCGGGTGGTGGTGCGTACCACTTTAGTGACACGTCTCCAATGGTTGTCGACAAATTTGAACTGACAAGTGGTTCGTTTGTGATGGACAGCGCTCAACAGCTTCAAGTTAAAGGTGATTTTTCACTCGCCTCCGGCACTACCTTTACACCTCCCGCTGGTAATGTTCCAATCGTTTTTGCGGGCACGGGAACCCAAGCGATTGCCACAGGAGGTGTTGCACTCAAACACATGCAATTTTCAGGCGGCGGCATTTACCAGTTTAATGATACTCATCCAATGACGGTTGAAGACAAGTTTGAACTGATGAATGGCACCTTCGTCATGGATGATGATCAACCACTTATTGTTAAGAAAGATTTTACGATTACAAGTGGAGCTAGTTTTACAAAATCTGCGGGAGCGGCACTCAAACTGCAAGGTGACATGACACTTGTGGATAATAATTCCACGAAACAAAACTTAGGGAAACTGGTGATTGGCGGTTCTCCTGACAATGTCAATTTAGGATCTGACATTGTATCTGATTCAATTGCAATTGAAACCGGAAATACCTTAACGACAAATGGGTATAATGTGACCGTACAAGCGAGTAACGGTGTTGTGGTAAACGGTATTTTGGACACGACAGGTACTGATACACGCACTACCAATATTCAGGTTGCGGGCAAGTGGGAAGTGAAATCAGGAGCGGTGTTTACAAGTTCCAATTCAACCATAACAGTCAATGACAGCGGGACTGTGGATGTTACATCCAATGCGACTTCATTTAATAATTTAACAAACAGCGGAACAGGCACGATTAATGTTAAAGATGATTTGAATGTGACGGGAACGCTTGCTCTTTCAAGCGGTACTTTGAGCGTTGCTAACAATTCCGAAATGGCAGTGAAAGCAATCACAATTGCTTCTGGAGCTACTTGGTCAGGTTCAGGCGGTACTTCTTCAGATGCATCAACCGTTACCATTGGTTCCGGTGGCGTGGTGAATAATGGAACCATGGTTTTAAATGGCCTTGGCGGAAGTGCAAGCGGAGGAGATACAGACGTTATTAAAGTTCGTTCAGCAACACCCGGCACTCAAATTAAATTTACGGGAACCGGTTCTTACACTTGGTATGACGTTGACGTTAAAGATGTGATTCGCTTAAGTCCTGCAATTGACTGCTACAGTTGTACCAATTCTGGTGACAATGCCAATATCAACTTCCATGGTTCATTAGATCATATGAAGGTCCAGACTGCTGAATCGAAAACAATTAAATCTGGAAGCGCCATGAAAGTTTCAGTTCAGATATATGATAATGCAGATGGCGTGATAACGAGCGGTTATTCTGGCGACAAGACAATTACCTTTAGCGGCGTCAATGTAACGGCAGGTGGCATGGCATCCACTGCGACAGACAAATCCGGCGCTTCTGTCAACTTTGGTTCGCCCATGACACTTACCTTCCAGTGCGATGATTCGCAAGGTTGTTTTGCAAACACCATATTCACGATTTACAAAGCAGGTTCTGTTTCAGTTGATGTGACAGATGGGACCACCACATCGACAGGGGACCCAAGTTATGACTTGGATTTAACAGTCAGTACTTTAGATGCAGTCAAATTACAATTTACAACTGAACCTGCTCCAACTACCGTGACATCCAAAACGAATTTTACATCGCAGCCGGTTATTTCCGTCATTGATACCTATGGAAACGTAATTACTTCAAATTCCGATTCTCAAATTACACTCGCCGCTGTTCTCTCTTCTGATGACACCACACTTGCGTCAGGCACACTCAAAGCAAGTTACAATCCGGTGACGGTTACAAATGGTGTCGCCACATTTTCAGGAGTGAATTACGACACACCGGACAAAATTAAACTGCGGGCAACGTCGGGTTCTCTGACAAAAGCGCTTTCACAAGAAATCACAGTTCTCAAGACAACAGCAACTGCCAAACTCACAGATGTCAATGGTACGGAGCGTCTCTCGTACAACTTAGGTGAGAATGTGTACGTTAAAGTTTCAGATGCGGATGAAAATGATGACGCGACAGCAATTGAAGCGGTGTCAGTGACTGTTCGGGATGCAACCACTGGGGACACTGAGCAAGTAACGCTTGCTGAGACTGGCGTCGATACGGGTGTATTTATGAATCTCGGTTCAGCGAAACCTAACGGGCCGCTCACAAGTACGCATGCGCTTGTTGCAAAGAGTGACAATTTTATTTTGGAAGCTTCAGCTTCAGGCGATGTAATTGTGGTTGAATATACAGACAATGATGACTCAACTGATAAATCCACTGACACTGCATCTTTTGCCCAGATTAGTTTCCGCGTGACACCGACTATGACAGGTCCCGTTAAAGCAGGTGAGCCATTTGACGTTGTTCTTGTTGCAGTTCAGGGAGCAGGCGGACTTGGGAATCCAATTCTGACTTATTCAGGAACAATAAAACTCACGCCAAATTTTGTGGCGCCAACTGCTGGAACTAAGGGATTTGAAATTGTCTCGGCAGGCAATTTTGCCGCGGGGCTTGCAACCGTTACTTTGAAATATAAAGACACTGGCACTATTCAAGTGGTAGCGACGGACACGACGGACCCTGTAATGGCAGGAAGCTCCAGTGAAATTGTGGTAATTCCTGCTTCCTTTGACGTGTCACTTACTGATGATGCAGTGAAGGCAGTTGTCAATCAGGAATTTAATCTCCACATCAAAGCGCTTACATCGGATGGCTCCGTCACACCAAATTACGCTGGAACCGTAACCGTAGGCTTAGCAGCGCAGGATGCAGTAATACCTGGAAAGTTAAGTGTTGATTCCACAAATCTTTTCACTAAAGGTGAAGCAACTTTAAAAACAAAATATGACAGCTGGGGCAAAATCAAGTTGGCGGTAACAGACAAAAAATATTCCGCGGCAAGCGGGTCATCAAAAGCCATCATGTTCAATCCTAAATCACTCAATGTGGCGTTCAAAGCTCCTTTGGGAGGCCGCGCTCAAGATGACCTCTACACTTATTATGTAGGTGAGACGATTAAAGTAACTGTGGAACCTCGTGACGCAAATGACAAGGTAATTAAGAATTACTTGGGATTTGTCAAATTTGACACAAAGGCAGGTCTTGCAATTCCAACTGATTATCAATTTACGGTTTTAGATGAGGGGACCTATTCATTTGATATGGTGACAAGCGAAGCTCAAAAGAAGTTTACGATAAATGCAACTGACAAAACTGCCGATTTGAAAGGAACGTCTGCTCCAGAGGCTGAGGTGATTGCGATTCAAATTATTGTAGAGTCAACCTATGGCGCGACCAATCAGCCAGTGCATGTCAAAGTGACGGTTGTTAATGCTGCGACGGGTCAAAAAATTCAAGTTGAAAACCAAATGGTAGTCGGACTTGAGTTTTGGGTTGCTGGGCAGAAATTAAGTAAGGACAGTATGCTCCCAGGCATTCAGCTTCCAGAAGTGGCACAGGTACAAATTGAAAATGGCGAAGCAACCTTTACAATCTCATCGGACAAGATTCAAACCATCACGATTATTGCTAAACCTCTTTCGATGGCGTCCGAAGGAGAGGTGTCTATGATTGTGCAGGACTCTATTCCTGGCGTGGTCAACATTGGGTCAACTGGACGACGCGCTGTCAGGATTTTGACTTGGTCGGAAGTACGAACGCCGGTACCAGCGGGAGAGCATTCGTAATTTTAATCGTAAACGCTTAGGGCCCATCGCCCGAACGTTTATATTAACCAAAGGCGCATGTCGTGCTTGAGAAAAAATTCGAATCCTTCCTGACCGAAAAGCTGAAAGAACAATCCACGATTTCACTTGCGGAGCAGCTTAAAATTTTTGACGAGAAAAATAGAAGCGGAAAGCGTTTCATCGACCTTGTACCATCTCTGAAGCCGGACATTCAAAAAGTCGTCCTTAAATTAATGGGTGAATTTCACCAAATCCCGTTCATTGATTTAGACCATTACACGCAGCCTGACCGTGAAATTGTTTCACTCATTCCCGAAAAACTGATTCGCCATTTCAAGGCACTTCCAGTTGGACGTGTCCGGAATGTTCTGACAGTTGCGATGACAGATCCAACCGATGTTGTATTGGTAGACCGACTCGGCCAATATGCCAAATGTGAAATTGCCCCTGCATTTGCAAGCCCGATTGCGCTTGAGCGTGCGATTGACCGGGCGCTTGGACCTGTGGATATTTTAAGTCAAGCAATTAAAGGTGCGGGAGGCGTTCCCAAAAAATTAGTCGAACAACCCATCGTGAGTGTTCAGACTGCGAAAAAAGATGAAGTCACTCAGACGACCACTCAAACGGTAAACATTGTGAATTTGTTGATTGAGAAAGCAATTGAAAATCGTGCGAGCGACATTCATCTGGAGCCGGCCCATGAATCATTTTATGTTCGCTACCGGGTAGACGGAGTTCTGTATGATTATGAACCAGCACCGCCAAAATCTATGGAGGCTTCTATTATTTCGCGCCTCAAGATTATGGCAAATTTAGACATTGCAGAACGCAGACTTCCACAGGATGGCCGAATTCCATACCAGTCAAAAGAAAAAGAGGTTAATCTTCGCATTTCAACCTTCCCAACGATTTACGGAGAAAATGTCGTCATTCGGGTCTTGGACATGGGCGGCTCAATCCTCTCACTTAAAGAACTAGGGCTTTTGCCAGATGTGCTTCAGAAATTTGAAGCCCTTATTCATCAAACATACGGGATGATTTTGGTGACTGGTCCTACAGGGAGCGGCAAGAGCACAACGCTTTACAGTGCTTTAAACAAAATGAACAGCATTGAGCGCCACATCATCACGCTTGAAGATCCTGTGGAATACCGGATGGACAGAATTCGTCAGTCGCAAATTGACCCCAAAAGCGGACTTACGTTTGCAAGGGGTTTGCGTTCGATTATGCGTCAAGATCCAGACGTGATTATGGTAGGGGAAATTCGAGATCTTGAAACCGCTCAAATTGCAGTGCAAGCTGCGCTTACGGGACATTTGGTTTTGAGTACTTTGCATACCAATGATGCAGCATCTGCTGTGACGCGTCTCATGGACATGGGAGTTGAACCATTTCTGATTTCTTCCTCACTTCTTTGCGTCATTGGTCAGCGGCTTGCGCGGAAATTATGTCTGAAGTGCAAAAAAGCGTACCATTTAGATGAAGCGTTCAGAAAGAGTTTAAAATTTGACGAGCTAAGTCGAGTGGGTGCTGTAGTCGACGCCAAATCTCAATTTTACCAGCGCGTGGGATGTGACGATTGCAAACAAACGGGTTACCAGGGAAGAATTGGTGCTTTTGAAATGCTTATTTTGAATGATGATATTCGACGTCTCATTGTTGAAAAAAGTTCTGCGGAAGTCATTAAGAGAACCGGCATTGAAGGCGGGATGCGAACACTCAAGCAGGATGGACTGCTTAAGGCTATTCAGGGAATGACCACCATCGATGAAATCCTCCGCGTGACTCAAGAGTAGTTTTAATGTAACTGTTTAGCTCTCTGAAGTTTCCATTCAGAATGACAAAAAAAGAAATGAGGCAGTGACTTCATAAAGCTAAATAGACACGTTTTAATCAAGAATACCTCAAGTTAACCCTTTGGATGTCGATCAAATAACCTAAGTGACAAATGTGTTAGACATTTGACAAACTTGGAGATTGTTCGACATTGTCTGCGCCACTAGATGGAATTGAATCAAGTCAGGTCGGTACTGCTAAAACTTACAGTGTTTCTTTAGCCTGTAAGCTTGTCGGTGTTTCCCCAAGGCAGCTTTATTATTGGGAAAACTTGGGAATTGTCATGCCTGTTTATCAGGAATTTGGTTCTTATTCGTACCGCCGCTACTCGCAAGACCACATCAATCAATTAATCAAAATCAAGCATTTAATTGATCAAGGCTACACACTTCGCGCGGCAGCTCAAAAAGTAATCGGCCGGGATTTTAATGGGCGAAATGGAGTTCATCATGAGCTTTAAAGCAAATGGTGCTGGCGGACTAGACACTGCTAAGAAAAAAAGATGGTTTGGAATCAAAGGGCTTTTGTTCAGGATGGGCAGTTCTGAGCCGCCAATAATTAATGGAAATGCAAATAGGTTGCTTGAAGGGAGAGCCACACTTCCTGACTATTTACAGCCCATGGTAATTGCGGTAATGAATCAGAAGGGTGGATGCGGTAAAACCACAACGGTAGTGAATCTTGCCGCTGCTTTGTCACAGCTTGGTTTTAGGGTCCTTGTTGTGGACATGGACCCTCAGGCGCATGCGAGTTTAGGATTTGGAATTGACCTCGAAGATTTTCGCAGGTCTGTCTATGATTTGCTGCTTGACTCCAATACAACTTTTGGGGATGTCATGTATTCAACCAAAGTTGAAGGTCTTGACGTAATTCCTTCATCGATGAGATTGACCAATGCACAGCTTGAGCTTGCCAATCTCACCCGCGGCGAGTCGGCTTTAAAGCAAGCTTTGAAACTTGCTGACCGAAATTATGATTTTGTGCTGATTGATTGCCCGCCAACGCTTAATTTATTGACCTTAAATGCACTGGTCTACGCCAAGCGCGTATTGATTCCAATTCAAACTCATTATTACGCTCTCCAGGGGATGAAAGAGCTTTTTAAAACGCTTCAAGCAGTTCGGAAGCGTTTTAATCCAAAGCTTGAAGTGCTTGGAATTTTGGCCACTTTATTTGACCGGCGCGTCACCATTGCTGTGGAAATGTTAACTGCACTCAGAGAGCATTTTAAAACTCAGATGCTTGAAACCATAATTAATAGTAATGTCAAATTCATTGAAGCGCCGATGCTGCAGGAGCCGGTTGTGACGTATGCGCCTCATTCGCAGGCAGCGGGTGATTTTAACCAGTTGGCTAGGGAGATTGTCTGCTGTGTCACCAAAGAAAATTGATCCTCGAAAAGTAGTTTCTGGGATTTTTACTGATGCCAAAGAAGAGGCGTCTGACGATGGTGGAAAGCGCATGTCGTCACTTTTAGGGGACAGTGGACAGAATCCCGGTTTTTTTAGGAATCGGGGATCAAAAGAAAGCGCAGCAAAGAAACGGCAAAATCCAATCGAGAAAGGATTGCCACAATTCTTTAACGGATTATGGCAGAACGAGTTTGGTGCAATTGATCTTGGAAACGATTCGATTAAATTTATTTTATTGTCTTTTGACGGTCGAAAAATTCGCGTTAAGGACGTGCAAATTGAAAAAATCCTACCGATTTCAGGTCATGAAGATATTCAGGCTGAGCGAGAAAAAGAAATCATGGATGGGCTTCTTCGAATCGCCGCGCGAACACGGCCGAAAACATGTGTTTCCATCAGCTTAAATGACCCGTCGCTTTACATTGATTCAATCAATGTTCCGACAGTCTCTGAAAAAGAATGCCGGGAACTTGTTCAAAAAACACTGGCTGAAAAGCGGCTGATTGATATGGATGCAAGTTTTTTTGATTATTCTGAGGTGGATGGAGAGGGACTTGCAGACACGCGGAATCTGCTTGTGATTGCTGCACCAAAGGATTTGGTTTACAGAGAATATGAAATGGTTCGCAATGCCGGCTTCAGGGTGTTTGGAGTCGAAACCAATGTACTAGCGACGCTTCAAGCACTTTCACAAGTGACCAAGTGGGCTCAAGGTGAGCAGATTTTGATTCTTGATATTGGCTACCGCTTCACTGATTTGAGCATTGTGCTGGGGGAGCGCATTACGTTTAGCCGTACCATTCCAATTGCAGGCGAGCGTTTTACCAGGGCAATTCAGGAACGACTTGGATGTGCATTCGATGATGCTGAAATACTTAAAGTCAAATACGGTTTGAGTGAACTTCCAAGAAAAACAAGTTTGTCTGAGGAATCTCAGGAAATAAAGTCAAGTGAAGCAGAAACAGCAGACTCAGCTGATAAAACCCAAGGCCCCTTTGAAGCGCTTGAGCCGGACCCTCAAAAAAATTTGTCTGAAGCAGAACAAGTGTCTGTAGCAGTTGTCACTGAAGTTGAAAAATTACTTGCCGAAATAGAGCGCTCATTTCAATTTGCGGTCACGCGCGAATCCCGTTCTCAGGGGATTCAGATTGACAATATTTTTCTCATGGGTGGCGGAGCCCGTTTGCTGCGATTAAAGGACGCTTTGCGGGCTCGGTGGGGGATTCCAGTTCGGGAAGTTAATTTTTGGGATGGTTTTGCAATTAATGAGAAGCGGCTTGACCGAGAATTTTTAAGTGAGGTGAATGACCTCGTGCCTGTTTCACTCGGTCTTGCACTCAGGATTAAAGAGTGGAAAGTGCTTCCATTTGGATGGGGGATGCCGGGATGAAGCGGATTAATTTAATTCCGCCGGAATATGCGGTTGGCCGCAAAGCATTTTTTGAAACCAATCTGCGTGACCAAGTTGTAGCACTCAGCATTTTACTGATTATTGGTATGAGTGCTCATTACTGGTTTCTCAGTTCTAAGTTGAGACCGCTTGAAAAAGAAGTGACACTGCTCACGGAAGAGGCGAAGGAGACTGAAGTTGCCTCGGAAGCCAAAAAAAGAGCAAAAGCAACCCTTCAAGCTCAAATTGAAAATGTAGAACATCGAATGAGTTTGGCAGGTAAGAAAAAGACAAGTTTGATGCATCTGAAAGGTTCCCAAGCCAAATGGTCAGACATTCTTGAGAGTTTTAAAAAAAGTATTCCTGAAAAAGTGTGGGTAGAAAATTTTGTTTTGAGTGAAGAGGAAAATAAAGTTTCCGGCGGTGCTTTTGACAATAAAACGATTGGCCGGTTCATTGAAAATTTAAATGGCTCCCGTTTTTTTAAGAACGCTTCATTTACGAAGACTGAAGCGGGGGAGACGGCTGGTAAAAAGGTGGTGAATTTTGAATTGGGATTTGATTTGGTCAGGAGTTCGTGATGGCACTAATCAAAATGAGCCGGAATACCCAAGCCGCGCTTTTTTTAGGGGGAGCGATTCTTCTGCTCCATTTTTACAACCAAATTTTTTATCAGCCACTTTCACGCAAAATTCGTGACTTAAAGCTTGAAAAAATGAACCTAGAATCTCAGATTCCAGAGGGAGAAGTGGGGAAAAGCGAATTACTAGATTTAGAAGAGCACTACAAAAAGAGATTTGAAGAATATGGCGAATTCGAGCGAAAAGTCAGAGAGCTAGAATCGAAACTACCATCTAAGAAAGAAATGTCTGCGTTGCTTGAGCAATTAACGACTTCACTTGAAGGCTCAAAAGCAGAGTTTATTTCAGTTGAACCAACTTTTCGTAAGGCAGCAGAAGGTGAACCGTTTGACTCAATTGACATTGAGCTGTATTTTCGCTCTGACTTTTCTGAATTGATTCAGTGCATTCAAAACCTTGAGAAGTCTTCAACCATTCTGGGGATTCGTTCCGTAACACTTGAACCTGGTGAAGATGAAACCAAGAAACCATCCGTGACAGTTCAGTTTTCTACCTTTATTAGTGACCATGCACACAAAGAAGATCTTCTGACAAACGTAGAAAAAAAGAAGGGTGAAAAAGTTGAGGGTTCGGGAAAAAATCAGGAAGCCGCGTCCAAAAAAATAGAAGCTCCTGCGGAACCTTTTAAACCGGAAGCAAAACCTTATGACCAGAGACTGCCCGGCGAACACAAACTGACCATGATTGTTTGGAAAGGAAAAAACAGAGTAGCTTTGATTGACGGAAAAGTGATGAAAGAAGGTTCGCGACTTGAAAATCGAATCCTGACTGAAGTCGAAGAAGGTGGAGTTTGGTTTTCTGAGGGGGGTCTTAAGTATTTCTTGGCACTCGAAGCATAGGAATTCACGAGACATATGCGATTAAAAATATTTGCACAGAGATTTCATAAAATATACTCAAGGGAGCCACAAATGATGATTTCATTTGAGCGCAAAAAGAACCATCAATGTCTCTCCTTGAGTATTAACGATTAATGAAAAAATATCACGCTTTATGAACGCTATGGGTATAGTTCAAATCAAACAAGTAAGGATTGCAATACTTGCCACTGTACTTGTTTTGTTTCAAGTTACCCCACTTAGTTTTGCGGACAAAAATTCATTTGTTGGTGTGCTCGATACCAGAGTTTCTTTTGAAGTGACGAATGCAGAGATTGGTGGAGTTCTCAAAACACTTGCTCAGGCATTTGACCTGAATATTGTTGTAGGGGAAGGTGTGGCGGGTGAAGTGAGTTTAAGTTTAAATAACGTGCGGCTTGAAGATGCGCTTGATTTGCTGCTTGAGACGACCGGCTATTATTACACGGTTCGGGACAACATTATTTTAATTCAGTCACCTGAAAAAGAAGTGCAGACTGAGATTATTCTTTTAAATTATGTAAAAGCAGCCGACATTAAACCCAGTATTGAAGCGCTGCTCAGTGAGCAGGGGGAAATCGTTGATTCTGGAGATGACCATCGAATCATTGTTAAAGAAGTCCCAAAACGGCTTAAAGTTGTGATGAAACAAATCGAAGAACTAGACCACCCACCCCGTCAAGTGATTATTGAAGCTCGAATGATTGAAGTAGAAGACAGTGATTTAACCGCATTTGGCATTACGTGGAATAATGAAGCCAATCTGGCTGGTGGGACGGATGGAAAGCCATCGCTTGCGCAGCGCAAATTTAATATTCCAGAGCCTCGTGCGTCAACTGTAACTTCACCAGTTACAGCAACAACCAATTCAAGTAATTTTGGATTGTCACTACAGGAAACATCCGCTGATTTGTCAGGGGGGCAACTTAATTATGGGCTCACATGGGGTCGCCATGAATTAGCAACAACCATTGATGCGTTGGTCAGAACCAATCGAGCGCATATTCTTGCGAGTCCGACCATTGCAACGATGGACGGCGAAGAAGCGAAAATCATCATTGGTGAAAAATTTCCATTTCGTGAAAATACGCTAACAGCCGTAGGTACCACAGAAACCACAAAGTTTGTGGACATTGGCACAGCTTTGCGAGTGGTACCAAAAGTGCTGCATGGAGATGACATTATGCTTGAATTACATCCAGAGGTAAGCTCATTAAACGAGTCGCTCACCGCCGGTCCGCGAATTAATACGCGTGAAGCAACCACAAAAGTCATTGTCAAAAACGGCCAGAGCATTGTCATTGCCGGACTCATACAAAATGAAAAAACAGTCATTCGTCAAAAAGTTCCAGTGCTTGGGAATATTCCCATCATTGGACTTGCTTTCCGAAACAAAAGTACCGATTTCGTTCGGAAGGAACTCGCCGTGTTTATTACACCTTATTTAATGAACCCAATGCAATCAGAGGAAGATGTGGCATCAGTTGATAAAATCAGCGCCGAACTCTTTTTTAATCGCGCCGAGCGCCTCTTAGATGAATTTGGGATTGAATCTCTTGGAAAAACAAAAGCACTCAGGCTCAGTGAGTCGATTGCCAATTTTAAAACTGTTATACGGAATTACCCAGAATCAGAAGTGGCTGACGATGCACTGTTTGAGCTAGGACGAATTTATGCTGAGGAAGCAAATAACCCTGAGAAGGCAGCTGAAATGTGGGGAGATTTAATTAAGAATTACAAGAATAGTCCTTACGCAACTA
>JAHFHD010000133.1:0-2620 GCA_023247075.1 Candidatus Omnitrophota bacterium
TAAATACAAAAAGGCCTTGAGCACTATTTCCAACAAAACTGGTCGTGCTGCCGCCAAAATAAGTAAGAAATGATGGAACTGTTTGAAGTGTGCTGCCAGGTAGAGAGATGGAACCATTGTTAAAAAATCGAATGCCTTCGGAAACAACAACTCCTGTCGTTTTGGCGATGCGGCCAACTTGGCCTTGAAGATGAGCTTCACCCGCAATCAATCGATCACTTGCATCCAATGTGGTTGGAACAATGTAATCTCCATTTGCTTTTTGAAGTTTGGTGAGGGATCCATTGGTGTAAAAAAGCTTGTCTTGATCAGGTTCTTCGACGTGATTGATTAATCCTCCTGAATAGAACAGCTTGACTCCGTTTGGTTTTCTAACTTCTGTAATGACATTGTTTGAGATGATTTGAATGTCACCATTGGGAAGATTTAACGTACCGCTTGTCAGTTGACCATTTAAATTAAAGGAAGCATTGTTTAAGGAAAGGCCGGTGGGAAAGTTTAATCCGGCAAGAGACCCATCACTTGAAAAAATTAAATGTTCATTCAAAGCGGTAACTGCTTGGACAAGAACCCCATCTGAATAATCAAATGTTGTCCCATCGCTAAGCACAGCATGGCTGAGAATTCCATTTGGCCCATAGGTTCGGGTTATGCCATTTTTCGTGATGGACATTGAAAGTAAATTTCCGGAAGCATCTCGCGCATAAGAAAGCGTGGAAATTGTTCCGGCTGTATCAATAACCTGCGTGAGCTCACCATTTTCAAAAGTATGGCGAGACCCATCTTGTTTGTTCAGATGAACGAGTACTCCATTTTCAATGATGCCGGTCGCGCCATCTGAATAAACAGCCTGAGCTGACATGAGGTGCCCATGTTCATCTAAAACAATGTCATTTAAAATTTCTCCATTGGGTCGCGCAACTACTTGAGGCAAGCCATTCACATAAGAAACACTTCCAATTGAGGCAGATTCAATTGTGTCCAGACTTTGCACAATTAAGTTCTCTCCTGTCTCAGGATCCTGAGACACATGGTATTCATAGGACTCTCCATTTGGCGTCACCAAACGTTTGATCGTGCCGGATGAATCGTATCTCCGGGTGGTGCCGAAATCGTCTTCAATTAAAGTTTCATCTCCTAAGTACGAATATTGGTAGGTTCCAAAAATACGGCCAGCACGTGAAACCACTGCAGTTTTTACTCGTCCCTGATCATCATAGGTGTACTGAGTGTCCATTCCGGTGCCCGTATTATCAACCGACCACAAGCGATTATCTTGATACCGCTTTACCTGCTCAGTTTGAACTTCATTCACAATTGTGGTTTGTTTCCCATTCGGATCAAACTCATAAGAATAATTGTAAATGAGATTTCCATCTTTTGAGACCGAGCGTATTGCGTCAAAGTTGTAGTTGATTAAGGTTTGATGAGTTGCATCGGAACTTTCAGTCAGCGTGGCTTGGCCCAGAGAATCGCCGGAATATGAGTAATGAATTACTTGACCATCTGCTGCAATCAATTGTTTTAACTTACCCTCCTCAAAAAAGGACACTTGCCCATCACCACGTGTGCTGCTTAGAAGCTTTCCATCAGCCGAAAATTTCATTTTGTAAGCAGTCAGTGGATCAGGTTGAGGAAGTGATTGATTAACCAAATCAATTTTGTTCCAATATTTGGTTTCTGGAAGCTCGAAATCTGTTTCGACTGGCACTCCCAGAAGCGGGCTGCCCATATGATTTGCTAACTCAAGCTGGCCGTGTTCATCATATTGACCTTTCACAAATGAACCGGGAGCTAAAACCACACTTTGTACCAATTGATTGGCCTCATCCAATCGATAACCTTCTGAGCTTAAATCCAAAGTATCAAAAGAAAAAGGCGTTACATAATTCTCAGAACTATTTTTAAAAGACTTGCCTTGCGAATAAACACCGTAAATTTCGCTAGAGACAGACGGTGTGAATTTCTGATTGGCGTAAGAACTCCCACTCATAATCCAGTTATCCGCATTGCTTATTTTTTCACTCAAAAGTTCAAGGCCAGTAATCCGAAGACCCGTTAAATTTCCTTGTGGTGGACCAACTGGAAAAGTGATTTGAATCGTATTGGCGCCTGGCAAACCACTTGGAATTTCAATGTAGTAAGTGCTTGAACCCCCATAAGAATAAGTTTGACTGAACACTGGTGTAGTGGAACCTGCAGTTGAAAAAATTTCAAATCGGAATTGGGAAGGAGTCATTCCAGATGCCGAACCAAGGCCCACCCGAATATATTTTGCTTGGTTGATTGATGAAGATGAAATCGCTCTCATGCCGTCCCATTCAACATTTACATTATTATTGCTCTTAAACGTAAAATCCCCCTGAGATGTATTTCCCACAAAAGCAGTCGTATTACCCCCAAATACATAATACTGCTCTGCTATGTTACCCAAAAAATCACCGGGCTCTTTTAGTAGACCACTTGAAACTAGTCTTGCTCCGTCGCGAAGAACCTGGCCAGAAATTTCTGCAATTTTTCCGGTGTAATTTTGCCGGTAAAGTTCACCCGCAATCAATCGATCACTTGCATCCAAAGTGGTTGGAATAATGTAATCTCCATTTGCTTTTTGAAGTTTGGT
>JAHFHD010000133.1:2630-5901 GCA_023247075.1 Candidatus Omnitrophota bacterium
TTAAATACAAAAAGGCCTTGAGCACTATTTCCAACAAAACTGGTCGTGCTGCCGCCAAAATAAGTAAGAAATGATGGAACTGTTTGAAGTGTGCTGCCAGGTAGAGAGATGGAACCATTGTTAAAAAATCGAATGCCTTCGGAAACAACAACTCCTGTCGTTTTGGCGATGCGGCCAACTTGGCCTTGAAGATGAGCTTCACCCGCAATCAATCGATCACTTGCATCCAATGTGGTTGGAACAATGTAATCTCCATTTGCTTTTTGAAGTTTGGTGAGGGATCCATTGGTGTAAAAAAGCTTGTCTTGATCAGGTTCTTCGACGTGATTGATTAATCCTCCTGAATAGAACAGCTTGACTCCGTTTGGTTTTCTAACTTCTGTAATGACATTGTTTGAGATGATTTGAATGTCACCATTGGGAAGATTTAACGTACCGCTTGTCAGTTGACCATTTAAATTAAAGGAAGCATTGTTTAAGGAGAGGCCGGTGGGAAGAGTGAATCCCACAAATGATTCATCGTCACCAAAAAAATAGCGTGTGCCTTGACTCGTAACTGCTTGACTTAATTTCCCATCAGAATAATTAAAGGTGGTTCCATCCAGCAGTATAATTTGTAACAGCGTCCCATCAGGCGCATAGGTGTTTGTAATTCCATTATTTGTAAACGAAATGGAAACAAGTTCATTTGCAGCACTGTAGTTGTATCCAACATTTGTGATTGACCCATCTTGTCCATAAATTTTGGTCACGACACCATTTTCAAATTCATGCCTCAGCCCTCCCGGCTTAAAAAGCTGCGCAAGAGCACTATTCTGAATTACGCCAATCAGGCCGTTTGGGTACGTCATTGTGGCAGATTTAATTGTTTGATCTTCATTCAAAATAATGTCGCTAGCCTGCTTACCGTCTAACCCGCTTACAGCTACCGGATTTCCATCACGATATGAGGCCGTGCCCACAGAAATGATTGGAAGGCTGCAAACTTCTTGTATGAACTTGCCATTTCCCTCTTGGGAGTAACAAAATTTTTTCCCGTCTGGCAGATCAAGCTCTTGAATCCGGCCTAAGTCATCATAAATTCTTTTTGCCCCGGATGAAGCTTGGATGATTGTGTTTCCATCATTGTAGGAATAAGAATAAGTCTCAGGAACATTTGACTCATCATCTTCACTTTTACTCGTCATCACCTGCATTATTTTTCCATCCGAAGCATACGTGTAATCCAAACGCACTCCATCCGGAAATTCCTGAGCCATTACTTTTTGATTTTGATCAATGAATACGCGCGTTCCATCGTCAAGCTTAAATTCTGTAAGAACTGCCTCCATCACCTGAGCGCTAGACACGTCAATAGTAGGTGTGTACACATACACTTTTCCATCAGACGTTTTTAGCTCCTTAATACTCCCGTCTGCATCATAAGTTCGAGTGAATTGGTCACTTAGATGAGATTCTGTCAGCACACCATTTTGAAACCAATACTCAGCACCATCCAGCATGTGGTAATGAGCATGATCAAGCTTCCCGCTTTGTGGATTAAAGCTAAGGTCAGTTAAGAAAGACCCATCCGTTAAAGTAACTTGATTGACCATTCCCTGTTCATAATGAACCTTCGTTCCATCTTGAAGCGCAAGTGAATCAAGCGCTCCATCAAGGGTATAATTCCGTAAAAGTTCATCCCGAAAAACTGAAAGCCCAACAACCAAAGACGCATCCTTAAAATTGAAGGTGTACTGAATTTCTGCGCCCAATTTGTCTCGAACACTGGCCACTTCACCATTTGAGATTGAAAACGTAAACCCATTCGTATTTTCAAATCCACGAAGATCCTTATTTAAACCATAAGTCATCTTGGTCGCAAAGCTTGCCGCTTCATTCCATCCAAACGAATTCAACACTTCAGCAGTTAATTCAAGTAAACCACCTCTCAGATTGCGCGCTTCTGTTGGAATGCCATTTGACAAAAGAAGCACGCCTTCACTTGGATTCTCGATTCGAGAAAGAAAAACATCATATTCATCTCCATTTGCCTGTGCTTCATAAAAAAGATGATTTCTTGATGGGAGCTTGATTTCTGAAAGAAGGCCGTTTACAAAAAAAAGTTGTGAGCCATCCATTCGAAATGACTTGGTCATCACTCCTTCGCTGTCAAGAGTGACGACTTCGTCTGAGGTGATTAAAGTTGAAGAGATTGCATGACCTTCATTGTTTAATTCATAACCAAAATCAACCACTTCACCGTTCTTAAAAACGATGGCGCTCGTAAGCCCATGTTCCTGAAAATAAACTTTGGAGCCATCTAAACGCTCGGTTTCCTTTAATTCTCCGGCCTCAACCCGAAACCATTCATTCGTTTCCGTCTTAAATATTCCATTCCATACTTTTCCATCCTTAAATTCCATTGAATAAAGCGACAAGTGAAGTGCATCATCCTCAAGCTGGAGGCCTGTGGTCTTGCTTGCATCCTCAAGGTTTCCTAAATCTCCCAGAATAACCAAGTGGTAAAACTGACGTGTCACTAACCCATCCTTTCGCTCAACTAAAAGAAGATTGGCGCCGGGATTTAAAGTTCTCATTTCCTGATATTTGGTCCCATCCAAATCATAATTAAGTTCATATTGAGAATTGGTTGTACGTGAATCTGAAATAAACTTAATGCCCGGCTCAATTTTTACCAACACAGACCATATAATGTCTGTTGTATTGCCAGCTTCATCATGAAAGGTGCGGTTGATTTGATTGACTCCTTCTGTGAGGGCGAGTGATTCAGATTGCAAGATGCCATCCATTGAATAAGTCAGGGTGTAATCAGGACTTTTGGTTAATAAAGCTGAAGAGAGTGTCACAACTGGCTTTGTCCAGTCCACATTGAAGCTTATTGGTGCTGTTGCTGGATTCCCCGCTTCATCAGTTTCAGTGATGCTTTCAGTAAAGGGGCCTTCGCTCGTAAGTTCAAAGGTTTTGGATTTGATCATGCTGTCATTCTGAGCGGAGCGAAGAATCTCGCAATCGCTAGATCCTTCACTTCGTTCAGGATGACAACCCAGATGCTGGTCCGTGACACGGTATTCAACTGTGATTGACTTTTGATTGGTTGCGTTCGGGATTTGGGTTATGAATTCAATGTCTGGAGGAAGGGTGTCTAGGGTTACCTTCCACGTAACAGTAGTTTGATTTCCTGCAATATCTGAGAAGGTTCTAGTGATGTCGTTTAATCCTTCTGTGAGAGTGAGCAGCTCGGTGTGTGTTTCACCATCTACTGTGTATG
>JAHFHD010000134.1 GCA_023247075.1 Candidatus Omnitrophota bacterium
TGTTTGCAAAACCTAAGTTGGCAAGGCATACTTTCTTAAGCGCTTTAGAAAGAGTTTAAGAGGTGTTTTTGCCTATGGAAAAATATCCCGATAAATTTAAAAAACGATTGACGCAGGGAACAGCTTTTTTTGTGCTTCTTTCCTTCACACTTTTTAACATCGTTTACTTCAAAACACCCCTTGCTTCTTCCTTTCAAGAAATATCCGCAGCAAATACTTTAAACGCTGCTCGTTCCCTTGATTTTAAGAATTTGATTCAAACTCTAACAGTCCCAAAGGAAATCGGTTCCGTCAAAGACCGTTATTTGCCTGAAGGCAGCTTATCTCAAAATGGACTCGTGCTTTATCTGGAAGGCGCTCACACTAACTTTGATTCTGAAGAAAACACAAAGCGCTTGATTCAGTACTTCGCTAAAGAGTACGGCCTTGACCTTGTGCTTCTCGAAGGAGGCGCTGGAGCGCTTGATACCCTCTTATTTAAATCTCTTCCGGATGAGAAGTTAAAAGAAAAAATACTTGCTGATTATCTCGTAAAAGGGGATTTATCAGGCGCTGAAATAGCTTCTATTTTGGACAATTCTTTTCACACACATTACTACGGAATCGAAAGTGAAACTCTTTATCAAGAGAATAAAGACGCTTTTTTAAAAGCCCTTCAAAATGAACCAGAAATCACAAAGCAGCTAAATCAACTGGGAGAAGCTTTAAAAGTTCATCTCAAAAGTGAACTGAGCGCTCAAGCCCTCACTTTCTACGAGCAATGGAATTTGTTCCACAAAGATCAAATGAATCTTGTGGAATATGCGAAGCAGTTAAAAACCTTCTTTCAAGCCGCTCAGCCTCCTCTGTCATTGCGAGGCCGGCATTCTAAGGAGCGGCCGAAGCAATCTAAAGCCGAGATTACTTCGCTCCCTTCCGCCAAACCACTGGCGGACAAGTCGGTCGCTCGCAATGACGTTCGTTTCGAGACGATCTATCCTGAACTTGAGAAACTTTTAACCCTTGAATCAAACGAAAAGACCTTAAACACCCCTGACCTTGACGCTGAAACCACCAAGTTCATTCAACGGTTTAAAAAAGAAGGATTGCCCAATTTTCCGGACGTCCGGAAAATTGAGATCAATCAACTTATTCAAGACTATCAAACAGAGCATTTAAGCCGAGGAAGCTTTCTTGAAAAGCTGAGAGAAGCTTCACAAGAATCAAACATTCCTTTCCACATTCCAGAGTCTTTACGCTTTAGTGTCGAACAAGCCAAAACCCTCTCCTCCATTACCGGAACCAAGCTATTTGAAGAAATAGAACATTTGGAAAGTGTCTTGCGTGACACCCTTCCCACAACCCAAGCAGAAAAGGAACTTTTATTGAATGCGTATCACCTAGAGCTATTAAAAAGGTTTTCAAGACTAGAGCTTGTTCACAAGGAGTGGGATGTCATCCTGAGGGCGGCTTTCCATGAAAAGCCAGAAGGATCTCGCAAATCACTAGATCCTTCAGTCGTTTCGTTCCTTCAGGATGACAGGAGGGCATTTGAATCGTTGCGTTATTTGAACCAGCTCTTCACCCCTCATTTCCGCTTCTACGCACTTGCTTTAAAGCGGGATGAAACACTCTTTGAAAATGCATTGAAGCTGATTCATCAAAAGAAATCCAAGATCACCCTCATTGCAACCGGAGGCTTTCATTCAGAAAGCATTACAGCAAAGCTTAAAGAAAATGGTCTTCCTTATTTGTTAATTACTCCAAAGATTGAAAAGATTGAAGACAGGTCTCGGTATTTATCCGCAATGCAGGGAAAACGTTCCTTTATGAAGCACTTTCAGGGAAGTCTTTGGGACGCGCTTGCAAGAGATTATGCTGCGAAAGTAGGGGCGAGACATGCCGTGCCCCTGCTAAAGCAATGGCGAGACCGGATTATTCAAAATTCCATCGTAGAAAATCGAATCACTGAAGCCAGTAAATACACGAAATATGTCGAAACTCTCGCTCAGCCTGAAATTCAAAATCAATTCACTCGCGAACTTCATTCCTTTTTCTCCCTTTATTTTAGTCGTGTTGAACAATTGGCAAATGAAAAGATGAAATACCTCAATACGAACCTTAAAGAGTTGTGGGAGAAAAAAGAGATAACGCCAAAATCTCTCGCTGCTTTATTTACCAGAATGGATTCAATTGGCGCTTCCAATTTAAACCCGGCGCTTGCTCTCGTAAATGATTCTGCCGCCCGCGTCATCCAAAAGGAACCAGAAAGAGTTCCGGTCGAAATAGGCGAGCCCGCGGAAGCGCTTTCCCGCTCTGAAGTGCGGAGTGAAAACGCTTCTGAGCCGAACACCTCACCTCTGCCCGCCGAGAAGCAGGTGGACAGGGAAAGCGTGCCAGTGCCGGCACAAACACTAGGCTCGGAATTAATTAAATGGGGGAAAACAACTTTCGCATTTGGGTTTTTGACTTGGGCGCTTGACTGGTTCACAAAATCCCTCGCTAATTTTTATTTAAAACCGGAAGTGATTCAAAAGGACGCTTTTGTGGAGTATCTTGGGCTCGCCAAAGAAGCTGCGCAAAATCCAGACCATCTAAGCCTTTCACTTCAGCTCGCGCATCATTTGGTAGAGCGTGTGCCTTTGTTTCCCGCACTCATTAGCTCTATCATATTAATTGGATTTGCGCTCCTGCCTGGAATTGTTTTACCTCAATTTCTTCAAAAACTTCATTACAAGCCCCACAAAATGGTTCAGAGAATCATTGATTTTTCAAAGCCTGTTTTGTTTCCAATAACAGGCGCGATTATCGGAGGCATGATTGGAAATGTGTTGATTGATCCCGCTCAGTTTTATGATTCAAACTTAAAAGGGCATGTGACGAACTGGCTGCGCATTGACATACCGGGTGAATATCCCAGGATCATGAATCTTGCGGACGGATTTATATTTCACGCAGTACCGCTCTTACTTGGTTTCATGCAGGTTTTCTCTGTTTTCTCAACGGTTATCGTCTCATTCGCTGTTTATTCAGAAATAAAACGCGAATTACGCGTCATTGAGAATCCTGAACAAACTGAACGCCAAGATTCGAGCGCAGACCGCTTCACACCCAGCCCGGCACAAGCAGAAGATTCGGTGAACAACTCCCTTGTGAATGGACAGGCCGATCTACGAAATCGCAGCGAAGCAATGAGCGCTGGTGCGCGTGATTTAAATCAAAACGCGGAATCTATTCACGAAGTTTCGCAGGAGGATTTATTCCGTTTTGGCGCAGTAGTTGTCGCTTACGAGGCGCTTCATAAATCACAAGGCGTTCAGCCTGGGAGTTTGAAGCCGGATAAAAGTGATGAGAGAAACGAATTAAGGTACGAGATTAATTTGGAGCAGCTTCAATCATCTTTTACTTATTATTTAAGCGGCAAAAAAGATTCCGAAGCAAGAGCTCATTTCAAATCAAAGCTTGATCTTTATATTGATTCAAGTGAATTACCGGACAATCCCACTTCCTTACTGATTGCGTACGCTGTGCTTAAAAACTATGCAGAGAGCCCTGACGATCCTGCGCTTAAAAATGCTCTGAGGAAACGACTAAAAATTGTCACAAAAGTCCGCCCAATAAGTCCAAGGGAAGGTCAAGACGCATTGCTCATACCTTTGAATCGTGAAATCGTTTTTGACTTACTTTCAAATCAGGAAATGGCCGCGCGGGGAATTCAGATTTTAAAAGCTGGAATCGAAACCTTGCCTTACGAAAGCAAGCTTGTTCTCCTGCAAAATTTGCAAGTCGTTGTGCACCAGTCGTCCAGTTATGAAGATTTTGTTCGTGAAAGCAATATCGATCTTCAAAAGATTGAAGGCGCCGCTCGGTTTATGGAAAAGTTATTTCAAAACTTAGCAGGTTATGAACAGGCTCATGCAGTATCGGCGGAAGTATCCACATCAGAAACCATAAGACAAGCTTTTCTGGGGATTGAAGAAGAGTTCGATTTATCTGCGATGCTTCAATATGTTTATGAGATGGAGCGTGAAATGAAGTTATCTTTTACCAGAGAACGCGTTCGCCGCGCAGCGAGTCAATTGGCGTGGCCAAAAATTGAAATTGACAACGCTACGCTTCGCTTTAGTGAGTTTATGAAACAGTACTCCGATTATCCTCAATTAATCGACGAAGCCAAGAGCTCCGTTTTGCTTCTTCCACTCGTCTTAAAACAAATGTTGTTAGATTATTTGATCTGGCTTATGACTGATCAAGGCGTTCCTGAAGATACCGTGAAAATTGTTTTTAGCGCCCTGCTCCAAAGGGGTTATCAAGAGATGATGATTGACGCTGCGGCTCAAGCGCTTACGAATTCAGAGGACACGCTTACAGCGCAGCACTTATTGAATTCATTTCAAAATGGTGTCTATCGAGTGGATGAGGCAGGACTCAGAGTGTCTTGGCTCCGAGCCATGAAAGAAAAAAGCGTTTCGGCTGCGATGGAGGATATTGTCCGCGATATGCCGCAGGTGATTGAGAACGAGTGGCTCAAAGTTCAAGAAAGGGCGCGTGAATATGAACGATTAAGGAATGAAGCATTTGCTTTAGGTATTGAGGTTTATGGAAAAACTCTTCAAAAACTCCAGCTTGAAGTTAATGAGAAGACTGAAAGAATTTCCCGCATCAAAAGTTTGGAATTCCATCAAAACCTGGAGAATGTTTTAACGGAAGCCGCGCAGGATCCTTTAAGGGAGCGATACAATCAAGAACAACTTTTGTGGTTAGAGATGGAGTTAGAAAAACGTAATTCTTATGTTCGGGGAAAGCCTGTGTTTTCTGCTGAAGAGCTATCGAAGCTGACGGGGCTCCTTCTGCCTGTGTTCACAAATAGAGCTTACGTGAAGCAAATTCCGGAACGAGACGGTTATCGTCTAGAGGAGGATCAAGGATCCGGCAGAACGATTATGAGCATACCCTGGGACATAGCCACTCGTGGAATTGTAACAAGTGAAGATACGAACAAACAAAAGGTAATCTACCAAATATCACAATCTTGGAGCGAACGGTATCGGGTGACTCATGAAGAGCAGCCCGCTTCTTATGAAAGTGATACGCTGTCTTTAAACGTTACAGATGCTAAACAAGATTCCGCTTACCATCCCAAGAAAATTGAAATGGTTGCGAGGCTCCTCAAGTTATTGCCTGAAAAAATACTCCGAGGTGAAAAATTTAGAGATGCATTAAGCGGTGGAATTGATTTAAGCGCATCGAGGCATGGGGACACGCGATTTGGGCATTATGACCCTGAACGCAAAATTCTTGGCATCCAGAGAACCCTGCATCAGTGGCGTGATTATGTCGAAGTGTTCTTGCACGAAATTGGGCATCCCATTTGGATTTCGGTATTGTCAAATCAGAAAAAAAGATTATTTGCCCAAATAAAACGGAAAATTAGGCAAACTCCAGATCTGCCGGCGATGGGCCAAGCAGGAAGTGTCAGGGATGGATACATTGGTCCTGACGATGAATTGTTCTCTGAATATTTGATGCATTACATTCTTCACAACGAACTATTTCGGAGTGGCTTTAGGGGACTTGTGGGCGAATCAGAGGAAGAAGCGTGGAAACAAATGTATGAATTTTACAAGAATGAAGTTTTTGACGGTGCGCATTATGGCGTAGTGAACGGCCGCTTGGAGCGCCTCGATCAGGACGCACTTCGTTCACAGTCTGTACTTGCCAAGCAAGAAGACCTGCGCGGCTCAGACGATCAAGCCACCGAGATCGGCTACAAATTTCCGATTGAACGCGAACCTCAAATTCTTGCTCGAAAAGATGTCCGCCTCGAACTTCGTGGGGACAGTCCCCAAGGTACCCAAGGT
>JAHFHD010000135.1 GCA_023247075.1 Candidatus Omnitrophota bacterium
GCGTGGTTAAAAGAACAAGCAGCGCTCGTGTAAAGCGTTGCTTTAGCCTTGTGAAGTTCATGTTATGTTTTTTGTCATCCTGAAGCCAGTGGTTCAGGCAAAGGCTGAAGGATCTAGCGTTTGCTAGATTCTTCGCTTCGCTCAGAATGACATGTTGCTAAGAAAATACTTGAGTGGTTTCAAAGAGTTGAAGAGACACGTGTAAAGAATCGAGGAAGATGATGAGTTACCAAGAATCGGCGCATCCTAAAATAAGTTTTTTGAAAAAATATGTATTTTCAATTGACCACAAAGTCATCGGGATTCAGTTTTTATTTACCACACTTTTCTATTTTCTAGTCGGTGGAGCCTTAGCTCTTCTATTGAGATGGCAGCTTGCCTACCCGGGGAAGCCAGTGCCGGTTTTGGGCGCCCTTTTTCCTGACAACATGATGGTTGGCGGCATTATGCTGCCTGAGTTTTACAATACTCTTTTCACCATCCATGCCTCGGTCATGATTTTTTTTGCCATCATTCCAATTTTGGTTGGTGCATTCGGTAATTTTGTGGTCCCACTTCAAATTGGAGCGCCGGACATGGCTTTTCCAAGACTCAATATGCTTTCCTACTGGTTTTTTGTTCCTGCTCCGTTTGTTGTGCTTGCTGGGTTTTTTGTTGAGGGTGGAGCCGCTGGCACTGGCTGGACGGCATACCCGCCGCTTAGCGCCATTGCTTCTCCAGGCCAGACGTTTTGGATTGTCGGTGTGATTTTGGTTGGATTTTCTTCCATCATGGGTGCTGTCAATTATCTCACCACTGTTCTCAATATGCGCGCTCCTGGAATGAGTTTGTTTAGGATGCCGCTGACAACTTGGGCGATTTTTATTACCTCTGTTCTTTCATTACTTGCCACACCGGTACTGACTTCCGCCATGATTCTGCTGCTTTTTGACCGGACAATGGGAACACATTTTTTTCTTGCGGAAGGCGGAGGAAGCGCGCTCCTTTGGCAGCATCTCTTTTGGTTTTATTCGCATCCCGCCGTGTACATCATGATTCTTCCCGGAATGGGAATTGTTTCAGATGTGATTTCTACTTTCTCACGGAAACCGCTATTTGGTTACCACAGCATGGTGTTCGCAATTATGGGAATTGCTTTTCTTGGATTTATTGTTTGGGGTCATCACATGTTTCAAAGCGGAATGAATCCCACAGTCGGAACCACCTTTATGGTGTCTACGATGCTCATTGCCGTTCCATCTGCAATTAAAACATTTAACTGGCTTGGAACCATGTGGCGCGGCTCCATTCGTTTTACGGCTGCGATGTTGAATGCAATTGCATTTGTTTCGATGTTCGTGATTGGAGGTTTGAGCGGTATTTTTATGGCTTCGGCAAGCCTAGACATTTTTATTCATGATTCCTATTTCATCGTCGGGCACATTCACTATGTGCTTTTTGGCGGGAGCATGTTTGCCGCGTTTGCGGGCATTCATTATTGGTTTCCCAAAATGTTTGGCCGAAAGTTAAATGAAACTTTAAGCAAAATTCATTTTGCCCTCACCTTTATTTTTTTTAACTGCACTTTTTTTCCGATGCACATTCTAGGCATTGGCGGTCACATGAGAAGAATCTATGACCCGACTCAGTATGAGCATCTTCGGCATCTTCAGCCGATTAATGTGTTCATCAGCATCAGCGCTTTCTTGCTCGGCATTTCCCAGATTTTTCTAATCGTTAATTTTATTCGAAGCTTGTTTTGGGGTGAGAAAACAGACCGAAATCCATGGCAAGCCAATTCGCTTGAATGGACTGCGCCGTCGCCTCCGCCTCATGGTAATTTTGAAAGCATCCCAACCGTTTACCGGGGGCCTTATGAATATAGTGTTCCAGGGCGGGAAAAAGATTGGTACCCGCAAGATGAGAAGTAGATGACCGCAAACACTTTGCATTCCTCCAAATGGCTTCATCGCTATGCAAAACTTCTTACGGGCGTCACATTTTTGCTCATCATTGCGGGCGGTCTCGTGACAAGCACGCATTCAGGTCTTTCAGTTCCTGACTGGCCGCTTTCTTATGGACAGTGGATGCCCCCAATGGTAGGAGGAATTTTTTATGAACATTCGCATCGCATGATTGCAGCATCAGTGGGAGTGATGACGCTTGTCCTAACTTTGTGGGTGGGGTTCACAGAACAAAAAAAATGGCTTCGGTGGATGGTGATTGGCGCACTTGGAACAGTTGTTCTGCAGGGAATTTTAGGCGGGCTCACTGTTCTTTTTTTACTTCCCGCACCCATTTCAATTATTCATGCCTGTCTCGCCCAAACCTTTTTTACACTTGTGGTAAGTATTGCCTACTTAACGAATCCAGCGTTAGGTGAAGACTTCACTCTTCAGGAAAAGCGAGAAAGTTCCCAATCAATCTTTGAACCCTTAAAAAAGTTGTTATTTATGACAGCAGGTCTCACTTATGCTCAATTGATTCTGGGTGCAGCTCTGAGACATACAGAAAATCGATTGATTATTATTCCGCATGTGCTCAGTGCTTTTTTGATTTTGATTCACGTGATTTTTATTCTCGTGTACGTATTCCGAAATTTGGCGCCGCGTCCATCCAATTTTGACGAGTACGCGGCACTGTGCCGATTGAAATGGACAACCCGCCATTTCAATCTTAACGAGGCACTGGAGCAGAACCGGACATTTTTTTTAGGTTCCATTATTTTGGGAGTCATTAGTGTTTTTCAAATTGCACTCGGAATGGGTTCTTTTGTGTTTACCCGAATGCTTAGTGAGGCAGTTCAACCAACAATTCTTAAAGTGCTTTTTGTGACTGCACACCAAACACTTGGCGCTCTCTTGCTTGGTACCACTGTTTTTTTGTTACTTCACGCTCGTCAAATAGGGAGAGTGTCGTGAGCTCTGCTTTAGTCCATCCGGAAATGAATGTAGGGAACCAATTTTTGGATTACATTGAATTGATTAAGCCGCGAGTCGTCACACTGGTCATCTTAAGTGTGGCTGCTGGTTTTGCACTTGCGGAACGCGGGAAAATTGACAGTAGTCTTCTTGCACTGATTCTTTTAGGGACAACGCTCGTGTCAGCAGGTTCAATGGCGCTTAACGAGTATTTAGAACGTGATGTTGACGCGAAGATGGTGAGAACTCAAAACCGTCCGCTTCCTTCCGGGCGCCTGAAACCCTGGGAGGCGCTTGTCTTCGGGATTCTAGTTTCTATGCTTGGTTTGATGGTTTTTGCTTTTTCAAAAAATTATTTAAGCGGATTTGTGGCATTTGCCACTTCGGTTATTTATTTAGGAATTTACACACCGCTTAAAACGAAGACTTCGCTCGCAACTGTTGTGGGAGCTGTTCCGGGTGCGCTTCCGATTTTGATTGGGTGGTCGGGTTCTTCCGGCTCGCTTCCATTTGAGTCCTGGATTTTATTTTTAATCGTTTTTTTCTGGCAAATGCCGCACTTTCTTGCGATCGCGTGGATGTACAGGTCGGATTATGAGCGAGCGGGAATTCGTACACTTTCAGTTGTGGATGGTCAGGGCATGATGCTCGCGAGGCAAATGACGCTGTACGCCTGCGCGCTGATTCCAGTGAGCTTGCTGCCCACATTTTTTGGAATGGCGGGGACTCGTTATTTCGTATGTGCATTGCTCCTCGGACTTTTTTTTGTAGGAGTAATTCTTTACGCTGCCACCCATTTGGACAAAGGGGCTCGATTTGTTTTTCGAACTTCGATTGGTTACCTGACAGTCCTGTTTTTGTTTATGATTTTTAACTAAGGTGCTCGAGTTTAACACTTTTCTTTTTCCCTCTCCCCCAATGGGGGAGAGGGGCGTGCTTGCTTTCATTAAATAAATGATTAATGCGTAGCAAGCACACAGTCCTCACCCCAACTGATCTTTCATCAGAGGGTGAGGACGCAATACATGCGTAAGGTGAGGGGGAATAAACGATTTACGATTTTCACCCTCACCCCAACCCTCTCCCTCTTGAAGAGGGAGAGGGGGTTAATTTAAAAAAGTGCCAAACTCGAATAAGACAGTAAAGACAAAGAGGTAATATGCACGAGACACAAACAAATCATATTGGAACAATTGGCGTAGACACCCGTAAGCTTGGCATGTGGCTTTTTCTTGCATCCGAAATTATGTTTTTCACGGGATTGATTGGCGCTTACATCGTACTCCGGTTTGCAAATATCAAAGTCTGGCCTGTACCGTCTTCCATATTAAATATTCCGCTCACTGGCGTTAACACTTTTATTCTGGTCTGCTCAAGCGCCACGCTTGTGCTTGGACTCGCAAGCATTCAACGAGGGTACCGTGAAGGACTTCAGGTAGGTCTTTTTCTGACCGTTTTGCTTGGCTGTACTTTTCTGGGTATTCAAATGAAGGAATATGCAGAATTGATTCACAAAGGTTTTACGATTTCTGGCAGTATGTTCGGGTCATGCTTTTTTACGTTGACTGGTTTTCACGGCGCGCACGTTTTCGCAGGAGTCGTCTGGCTTTCGGTTGTGCTCGTGCAAAGTTTTGGCAAGCGGTTTTCGCCGGACCAATATTGCGGCGTTGAAATGGCAGGGCTTTATTGGCATTTTGTTGATTTGGTTTGGATTATTTTATTCACCATTCTTTATTTAATTTAAGTGTGTGCGGTATTTTTTGAGAGGGAATCATGAGTGAAAACGGAGCAGTTCATTCAAAACCAAATTACGGCCGTGTTTTTTGGAGTCTTTTTTTTCTCACGATTTTTGAAATCGTTACAGCCAATTCGCCATTTCCAAAATTTGCGGTTGTGTTACTTTTGGTGTTCTTAGCACTTGTCAAAGCGTCGCTTGTGGCGCTCTTTTACATGCACCTTAAGTTTGAAAAATTTGTTTTCTATTTGATTGTTCTTTTCCCGCTTCTGCTTGCTGTCACCCTCACCGTCATTATGCTTTCTGACAAGCAGTGACATGAACATTGTGGTGAGTGGCGCGACTGGATTCATCGGGCGCGCGCTTTCAGAGCTTTTGATTTGTTCAGGTCATCATTTAACTATTCTGACACGTACACTTAAACGCACCGCTTCACGCAGCGAACATGTGCGCCATGAAATTTGGAACCCCCTTAATTTATCAGCCCTCGTGTCCTTTGTGGATGGCTCAGATGCTGTGATTAACCTTGCCGGCGAATCCATTGCAGCAGGCCGGTGGTCTAAAACACAAAAAGAAAAAATTCTGACAAGCCGTGTGAGTGCTTCTCAAGCGCTTGTGCGGTCAATTCAGGCTGCTTCCAAAAAACCCAAGGTATTTATTCAAGCTTCCGCAGTTGGTTACTACGGGCCGCGTGGTTCTGAAACTTTGTCGGAAGAAACTCAAGCGGGCGCTGGTTTTCTTGCGTCTGTATGCAAGACATGGGAAGCGCATGCCATTCGAGCTGAAGATTTTGGTGTTCGTGTCGCGCGCCTTCGCATTGGTGTGGTGCTTGGCTCGGGTGGAGGTGCGCTTCAAAAAATGTTACCGCCGTTTCAAATGTTTATGGGTGGATGGCTTGGCAGTGGAAATCAGTGGATGAGCTGGATTCATTTGATGGATGCGGCGAGAGCCATTCAGTTTTGTCTGGAGTGTGAGAAAATAAAAGGTGCTGTAAATCTAACTGCGCCTCAGCCTGTCACAAACAAAGCGTTTTCTATGGTGCTTGCTCAAGTCATCAAGCGCCCATGTCTTGTTCCTGTTCCGGCTTTTATGCTTCAGTTGCTCATGGGCGAAATGGCCGACGAGCTTTTGCTTAAGGGGCAGCGAGTACTTCCAAAAAAACTGATGGATGCTGGATTTCAATTTCAATTTCC
>JAHFHD010000049.1 GCA_023247075.1 Candidatus Omnitrophota bacterium
TTGAGACAGCCAGAAAGCCCAATTAATCCCTCGTGATATTTGTGAAGGATTTCCTTGTCAATCCGAGGCCGATAATAAAATCCTTCGAGGTAGCTCGCCGTTGTCAATTTCATGAGATTTTGGTAACCAATTTCATTTTTGCAAAGGAGCGTAATGTGAAAAGATGCTTCTTTAATGCCTTGAGCCGTTCGGTCAAGCCTCGACTTAGGTGCGATGTAAGCTTCCATTCCAATAATGGGTTTAATTCCCTGCTTGAATGCTTCCTGGTAAAAACTGATGGCGCCGAACATATTGCCGTGGTCAGTCATGGCAATTGCAGGAAATTTCAAATGAACTGCTTGCTTGATTAACTGAGGAACTTTTGAGGCAGCATCCAGAAGAGAAAATTGGGTGTGGCAATGCAAATGAACAAAATCAGCGTGCTTCATCTTGCTATTCCCATTCAATCGTGGCTGGCGGTTTTGAACTGATGTCGTAGCAAACGCGATTCACGCCACGAACTTCATTGATGCATCGGTTTGAAATTTTGCTTAATAATTGAGGCGGCAGCTTCGCCCAATCAGCAGTCATGCCATCCTCAGAAGTGACTGCTCGAATCGCCACCACATTTTCATAAGTTCGCTCGTCACCCATTACCCCAACACTTTTGATTGGAAGTAAAACAGCAAAACTCTGCCAAAGTTTTTCATAGAATCCCGCTTTCTTAATTTCTTCAACCACAATAAAGTCAACAGCTCTTAAAAGATCGCAGCCAGTTTTGGTGACAGGACCTAAAATACGCACAGCTAATCCTGGTCCGGGAAACGGTTGGCGATTAATTAATTCTTTGGGGAGCCCCAAAGCCATACCTACGCTGCGCACTTCATCCTTAAAAAGCTCTCTTAAAGGTTCAACCAATTTTAATTTCATGCGCTCGGGAAGACCGCCAACATTGTGATGCGACTTAATGGTCACACTTGGTCCTCCATGAAATGACACCGATTCAATCACATCCGGGTAAAGTGTACCTTGACCCAAAAATGAAACGCGTCCGATTCGGCGTGCCTCATCTTCAAACACCTGAATAAAAACTTTTCCGATGATTTTTCTCTTCTTCTCTGGGTCACTTACGCCTTTAAGTGCTTTTAAGAAACGTTCGGAAGCATCGACAATTTTGATATTCATTTTCAAGTGCTTCTTAAATAACCGCCGCACGCGCTCGCGCTCACCCAATCTCAAAAGCCCATTGTCAACAAAGATGCAGGTTAAGCGGGAACCAATTGAGCGGTGAACCAAAGTTGCTGCAACCGAAGAATCAACTCCGCCCGAAAGTCCTAAAACTACTCGCTCTTTTCCAATTTGATTTTGAATTGATTTTACCGTTTCATGGATGAAAGATTTTGGCGTCCATTTGCCTCGCACTCCACAAATGCGGTACAAAAAGTTTTTAAAAATTTTATGACCAGCTGGAGTATGGGTCACTTCCGGATGAAACTGGAGTCCGTAAAGACGGAGTTTTTTATTCCGGAATCCTGCTATTGGTGAACTGCTTGTGTGCGCAATGGTTTCAAACCCATGAGGAAGCGAAAGCACTTGATCTCCGTGACTCATCCAGCAACTCATTTCGCGGCCAAATCCAAAAAATAAGTCATCCCGCAAATCAATGCTAAGAGACGCGTGACCATATTCCCGATGCTTCACCTTCTTTACAGAGCCTCCCAAAAGCTCGCTGGTTACTTGAAGACCATAGCAAATTCCAAGGATGGGAATTCTAAGTGAATAAATGCGGGGGTCTGGAAGTGGCGCATCTTTCTGGTACACATTACAGGGGGAACCAGAAAGAATAATGCCTTTTGGTTTTAGCGCTTTGATTTGAGTAAGGGGCAGGTTGTACGGCTTAACAACCGAAAAAACTTTTTCTTCGCGAATCCTTCGGGCAATCAGCTGCGTGTATTGAGAACCAAAATCGAGAACAAGTATTAATTCTTCAAACGACATTTTATTTCATCATGCCCACTTTTTGAGCCGCCTGAAAAAGTTTTCCTTCTGTTTTAATCGCAGGCGCAATAATAATGTCCGTAAGCTGAAACTCTCTAATGTTTCGGGCACCCACATTACCCATGCAGGTTTTTAATGCGCCTACCAAATTTTGAGTGCCATCATCAAGCCGCGCGGGACCAAAAAGAATTTCAGACAATGTTCCAGTGGTACCAACTCTGATTCTGGTGCCACGAGGTAAATTCGCATGTGGGGTTGCCATGCCCCAATGAAACCCCTGACCTGGAGCTTCCTTTGCACGAGCAAATGCAGAACCAATCATGACGGCATCTGACCCGCAGGCAAACGCCTTGCACACATCACCACCGGTCGACATGCCGCCATCTGCAATGATGGGCACATAGCGTTTGGTTCTCTTGAAATAAAAATCGCGGGCGGCCATTGAATCACAAATTGCAGTCACCTGAGGAACACCAAGTCCCAAAACTCCGCGAGTGGTGCAAGCCGAACCGGGACCAATTCCTACAAGAATGGCACTAACACCAGCGCCCATCAGTTCAAGCGCAACGTCATAAGTGACTGAGTTCCCCACAATGACGGGCATTTTGATTTTGGAGCAAAACTTTTTAAGGTCCATAATTTTGTAAGCGGTTGAAATATGACGAACCGTTGTGACTGTCGACTGAACAATAAAAATATCGCAACCCGCTTCTTTGGCAATTGCACCAAATTTTTCAGCATGTTGGGGAATGGTACTGGCTACCACTGGAACTTTGGCTTTTTTGATTCGCTCAACTCGTTTTGAAATCAGCTTTTCTTTGATTGGCTGAGTGTAAAGCTTTTGGACAAGTTCCGTTGCTTTTTCAGGCGTTGATTTTGAGATTTCTTGAAGAATGGAAGAGTAGTCGTCGTAGCGGGTGTAAATTCCTTCGAGGTTGAGGACCGCAAGGCCACCGAGCGCCCCCATGGTAACAGCAAACTCTGGATCGACAACACCGTCCATTGCGGAAGCGAGAAATGGAATTTGAAATTTCCGCCCGTCAATTTCCCAGGCAATATCCACTTCGTCCGGATTGAAAGTAACAGTTCCTGGCACTAAAGCAATTTCATCAAACCCATAAGCGCGCCTTGCTTTGCGGCCAATTCCAATCCACTCACCCATTTAAAAAATCCTCGCGCTTTTGGGAAACTGATCTCTAAGATCAAGTACCGCATCCATCTTATTTTGATGGGTATACGGTACTGTGCAGATTGAAATGAATAGCTTGTTATTTCAATCTTGAGAATGCACTAGCTGCCCTGAATGACATTTCTTCTGTAATCACTTGGAAGAAATCGGTAGGTTGATGATGTTTAAACAATGCGAAATTATGATCAAAAGACCACCTGATGTCAAATAAAATTAAGCTGCTTTTTGAAACAAAAATAACAAGACAAAACTGCCATAAAAAAATAGGGACAAGCTTGACGTTTTCGTGTCTTGCTTGCCCCCATTTTCTAAACGTCTTCAAATTTTAAAGCATTGAAGACTGTCAGTTGCTAACCTCTGATTAAAGAGACATTAGCCGTAAACTGCAAGAAGCTCGGTCTCTTTAAGGACCTTGTGCTTTTTGCCATCGATTAGAATTTCATCGCCCGAATACTTACCGAATATGACGCGGTCACCAACTGCTACTTCAGGCGCCTGTCTCTTTCCGGACTCAAGTACCTTGCCGAGTCCCACAGAAACAACTTTTCCTTCGGTCTTTTCCTCTTTCGCTGTGTCCGGGAGAATAATTCCACCCTTTGTTTTTTCTTCAGCTTCTAGTACTTCCACCAAAATCCGGTCACCTAGTGGTTTTACTTTCATATGTTAGCCTCCAAAATTTTCAAGTTAATTGATTTTAACTAAATTTTAATACATCCCGCCCATTCCACCGCCAGGGGGCATGCCAGCATGAGCTGCTTTTTCTTCTTCGGGAACCTCAGTCACAAGTGCCTCAGTCGTCAGAAGTAGTCCTGCAATGCTTGCTGCATTTTCAAGCGCCGTGCGGGTTACTTTCTTGGGGTCAATAATACCGCCTTCGATGAGGTCGGTAATTTTGCCAGTAGAAGCATCATAACCCACATTGCCCTTTTCATTGAGCACGCTCTGAACAACCACTGACCCTTCATCTCCTGCATTTGCAGCCAGCTGACGAAGCGGTTCTTCGACAGCTCGGAAAATAATTTGAGCGCCGATTTTCTCGTCACCGGTAAGTTTCAGGGTATTGATTACACCACGAGCACGCAGGAAAGCGACGCCTCCGCCAGGTACAATCCCTTCTTCCACCGCAGCACGTGTTGCATGCAACGCATCTTCAACGCGTGCTTTCTTTTCCTTCATTTCTGTTTCGGTCGCTGCTCCGACATTTACAACAGCAACGCCTCCTGCAAGTTTTGCAAGCCGTTCCTGAAGTTTTTCGCGGTCATAATCAGAATCTGTTTCTTCAACCTGTCTTTTAATCTGACTGATGCGACCATTAATGTCCGCTGATTTTCCAGCGCCTTCGATAATGGTGGTATTTTCTTTATCGATGGTCACGCGTTTTGCACGGCCAAGGTCCTTGACTGTCACATTTTCCAATTTAATTCCAAGGTCCTCGGTAATGGCCTTGCCACCAGTAAGTACTGCAATGTCTTCAAGCATTGCTTTCCTGCGGTCGCCATAACCAGGCGCTTTCACAGCACAAGTGGAAAGAGTTCCGCGAATCTTATTCACCACAAGTGTTGCAAGCGCTTCGCCTTCCACTTCCTCTGCAATAATCAGAAGAGGTCTGCCAGATTTTGCGATGGACTCTAATAACGGCAGTAAATCTTTCATCGCCGATATTTTCTTCTCGTGGATTAAGATGTAAGGATCTGAAAGGGCTACTTCCATCCGGTCAGTGTCTGTGACAAAGTACGGAGAAAGGTAACCTTGATCAAACTGCATTCCTTCCACAATGTCGAGTGTTGTGACAACAGTTTTTGATTCTTCCACTGTAATCACACCATCTTTACCAACTTTATCCATTGCTTCAGCAAGTTGATCGCCAATTGTTCGGTCGGAATTAGCGGCAATTGTTGCAATCTGAGCGATTTCTTTTTTATCCTTTACGGACTTTGAGAGCCTGGTGAGTTCTTCAACCACTGCCTGAACAGCCTTGTCAATACCGCGCTTAAGTCCCATGGGACTTGCACCGGCAGTGACATTTTTCAAGCCTTCGCGATAAATTGCCTGGGCAAGAATGGTTGCGGTGGTTGTTCCATCTCCTGCAGCATCAGAAGTTTTAGATGCTACTTCCTTAACCATCTGAGCACCCATGTTTTCATAAGGCTCTTCAAGATCAATCTCTTTGGCGACTGTAACACCATCTTTGGTAATGGTAGGTGAGCCAAATTTCTTGTCAATCACCACATTTCGGCCTTTTGGACCGAGAGTTACTTTTACTGCATTGGCTAGTTGATCCACTCCACGCTGAATCGCCCGGCGTGCTTCATCAGAAAACAATATTTGTTTCTTTGACATACATTTCCTCCTAATTTTAGGTGTAATAACTCATTTCCACATGTTTGATTGTATTGGAATGAGTGCTTTTGAACTGCCTCTAATTATTCAATTAGCACTCATAATACATGAGCGCTAACTTTAAAGCAGGGATGAATACTAACACATCTTGCAACTGAGTCAAGAGAATATTTTCAGAAAAAATTTTCCTATTTTATTTCAAATTCTCACCAACATATTCCTTACTTTTAGGCAATCAACTACACACCAACTAAATCCTAAAATGACCACTTTTGACACAACTCTAATGTATTACTCTGTCACATAATATTAAAAAGCGGGCTTCATTTTAAATTTTAAGCTCATCGTCGCATGAATAGTCTGTTTGTTCTGTTGGCACGCCATTTGATTTTATATTTGTGGAATTCAATGAAAATGAAGAATCAATTTTAAACATCAAATAAAGGCAAATCGATGGAACAAAATACAGAACAAAAAAATCAAGCGCTAGAGCGTTACGGACGCAATCTAACAGAGCTTGCACATCTGGGAAAACTCGACCCCGTCATTGGCCGCGACCAAGAAACTCGGCGCGCCATGCAAGTACTCGCCCGCAGAACAAAAAACAATCCGGTCTTAATCGGCGACCCAGGAACCGGAAAAACTGCTATTGCAGAGGGACTTGCAAAGCGTATTGCAGATGGAAACGTGCCATCGATTCTAAAAAAAAGCAGCATTGTTGTTTTGGATTTGGGCGCACTCGTCGCAGGCGCCAAATATCGGGGCGAATTCGAAGACCGGCTCAAAGCTGTGCTTAAAGAAATTGAAAAAGCAAAATTTAGCGAGGAACGATTTGAAAGAGAAGGACGCTTCGAGCGTGTTGCTGAGATTCGCTACGGCGTTCTGCGGGAGCTTGAGTCAAAGCTTGCCAAGGAAAATGAAAAGTTCCGCGAGCTTGAGCGTGAAGGCAAAATACTTAAAGAAGAAGTGACCGAAGAAGACATTGCTGAGGTCGTCTCAAAGTGGACTAAAATTCCCGTGACAAAGCTCATGCAGGGCGAAATCGAAAAATTAATTCACATGGAGGAGCGATTAAAAGAACGTATTGTGGGTCAAGATGAAGCCGTCACACTCATTGCCAATGCCATCCGTAGGTCGCGCTCGGGACTTTCAAATGAACGGCGCCCCATCGGAACCTTTCTCTTTTTGGGTCCAACAGGTGTTGGAAAAACTTACCTCGCAAAATCACTTGCCTGGTTTTTGTTCGATGATGAAAACGCCTTAATCCGAATTGACATGTCTGAATACATGGAAAAACATTCCGTGAGCCGCTTACTTGGCGCCCCTCCTGGTTACGTGGGTTATGAAGAAGGAGGACAACTAACAGAGCGCGTGAGACGAAGACCTATTCAGTGATTCTCTTTGATGAACTTGAAAAAGCACATCCGGATGTTTTAAATGTACTCCTTCAACTGCTTGACGACGGAAGGCTTACAGACAGTCAAGGACGTATTGTGGATTTCAAAAATACCGCAATCATCATGACCTCAAATGTCGGGAGTCAGTACTACGCAAGCGAATTTTCAAGAAAGGAAACGGGGGTCAAAGTCTTCGAAACACTCAGAAAAGTATTTCGGCCTGAATTTTTAAACCGCATTGATGAAACGATTATTTTCAACAAACTTTCAAAGCGGGACATTTTCCATATTGTGAACCGGGAAGTCCATGAACTTGGGCACAAATTAAGCGAGCGAGGAATCAATTTATCAATCAGTCAAAGCGCCCGAGAACATCTCGCGGAACTTGGATTCAGCCCAGACTATGGCGCAAGGCCACTCAAGCGATTCATTCAAAGAGAGATTGAAGATCCGCTTGCGCTTAAAATCTTAAAGGTGAGCTTCCTCAAAAATCAAATTTGAAAATTGATTATGACCGAAAAGCCGATGTTTTTAGCTTTGCGGAAAAATAAAAAAGCAACTGGCCGAATTGAGAAAACTGAGTATGCACGAAGAAAAAAATTGCGGGTAATAAGATTTTGCGACAGCCCAACATTCAGCTGGGCCGTCGCAAGTATTCTTTGAAGGTCTTAGAGCTTTACGACATTTGCTGCTTGTTCCCCTTTGGGACCGCGCACAATGTCAAATTTTACTTTTTGACCTTCTTCCAATGACTTGTATCCCTCGCCCTGAATCGCTGTGTGATGCACGAATACATCATTTCCCGACTCCGGAGTAATAAATCCATAACCCTTGGAATTGTTAAACCACTTTACATGACCTGTTGGCATGACGTGTTGACTCCTTTCTTTGAATGTAAGTAGAAGAATCTTGAGCCCCGAATTGACACTCCGGAATTAGTCGCCATCAAACAGCTTTTTGTGGATTGTGCTAAGATTAATTCCATGCATTGATCAGGGGAGTTCACAACTAAAAGGCGAGATGTTCGACTTTGCAGCTATGTTACCAGATCCTTCCTTTGTTAACCACGCGCGAAGGATGCACTAATTTTATTAACTTGTCAATTACTATTTTTACTTTTTTTACAGCTTATTTTCCATCTTTCAATCTAAAATTTGCGTTTTAGACCCCTTTTAATCGGTCCAATTCCCCCTGCACTGCATACCATTCCCCTTCAGCTTCTTTAAGGGAAAGCTCGAGCTCTTTAAGCCGCTTGTTGCGCTCTTTAGAAAAATGAAATGGATTCTTCCGAATTTCTTCATGAAGCTTCTCGCGTTCCTCTGTAAAGTAATTAAAGCGCTGCTCAGCTTTTGCGAGGCGTTCTTTGACATTCTTCAGAGCCACGGGTGATTCCTTTTTTCCGTCTTTCTTTGGATGCGTGTTGCCGGAGCTAGGTTTTAATGTTTCCTTATGTGTCTTCTTAAACTCCCGATTATCTTCACGAGATGCCTGAACTTCTTCATCCTGCGCAGCCATTTCAAGGTGGTACACATAATCTTCGTAAGTACCTGGGTAGCGCAGCACTCTTCCCTGTTTCACTTCGAGAATTGTCGTGGCCGCCAAATTAACAAAGGTGCGGTCATGACTAATAAAGAAAACCGTCCCTGAAAATTTCCGGAGAGCGTGACCCAAAGCTTCTACCGTTTCAAAATCTAAGTGGTTGGTCGGTTCATCAAGAAGAAGAACATGGCTTTTTGAAATCAGAAGCCCTGCAAGAAGAAGCCGGGCACGCTCGCCCCCGCTTAAAACTTTCACTTTCTTCTTAACGTCATCACCCTTAAAGAGAAAACATCCAGCCATTCTCAACACTTCTTCTCGAGTAACCAGCCCTACACTTTCGCGCATTAGGTAGGCATAAATATCGTCTTCGGGGTCAAACCTTGAAAAAACGTGCTGCGCATAATAAGCAATTTTAAGCCCTGTCCCCCAACGAAATGTTCCAGCCTTTTCAGGAAGGTCACCTGCAATCGTTCTTAAGAAAGTAGTTTTTCCTTCTCCATTGTTTCCGAGCACCGCAATGCGTTTTCCCCGCTCAACATCAAATTGGATTCCACGTGCTACTTCTTTTTCTGGGTACCCAATCACCAGGTCATCACAAGAAAGCGCAACCCCAGCCTTTGCTTCCACCTGTGGAATATGAATACGCACGCTGCCCATTGAATGAGCAATTTCAATGGTGTTCAATTTTTCAAGCTGCTTCATTTTAGACTGGGCACGAGAGGCTGTAGAGGCTTTTGCTCGGAAGCGTTCGATAAATGCCTGAAGTTGGTCACGCTTTTTCTGCACCCCTTGATTGTAGGCTTGTTTTTGCGCTCGCTCGAGTTCCTTAAACTCAAAATACTCTTCAATGTCACCCGGGTAAAGTGTGAGCTTTCCAGCCTCTACTTCAAGCGTGTGGTCGCAAGTACGTTTCAAAAATTCTCGGTCATGCGAAACCACAAGGTAACCTCCTTTGAAATTACGTAAGAAATTTTCAAGTAAAATGAGGGTACTTAAATCAAGGTAATTACTTGGTTCATCGAGAATCAGAAAATTAGGGTCGCCAAGAAGCATGGCTGTTAACTTAACACGCGTCCTGTACCCACCCGCAAAATTTTGAATGGGGTCATCTAACATGTCATGCGTAATTTGAAACCGAGCTGCTTTTGAGCCGCATTCCCAGCGCTCTTTTCCAGTCATGCGTATGAGAAAATCAATTACTGTTTCTCCTTCCTCAAACACATCATGCTGCTCAAGGTAACTAAGCCGAAGTGCAGAATTCCGAATAATGGCACCGCTGTCAGCTTTTTCATGCTGGGTAATAATCCGGCAAAGTGTAGACTTACCGGCTCCATTTCGACCAATGACGCCAATTTTCTGGTCGCTACCAAACGCACAAGTCGCGTCATCTAAAATAGTGGCTGCGCCGTAGGATTTACAAATTTGATTAATTTGAAGAAGTGTTGGCATTTTTTTTAAATTCCAATCATCTGATGAGGTTACTACTTCTGGATTTCCCGAAATAAAACTTCTGCGACCAAGCGGTGACCTTGGGGATTTAAATGAGAATCATTTGGAAGGTACAAACTCACAGAACCATTCGACATTTTTTCTCTCATGATGTCCCTCACCGGAACAAAGGTTGCGCCCAAACGTTTTACATGAGATTTAATCCCATAAGTCCAGTTGTACAAATTCCGCTCAAAACGAATGAGATGGTCATCCAAATCTGATGGAGGTTTCACAGCGTCTTTGGGTGGAATCCGAATAAAGAAAATTTTAATGTTTCTCTCCTTTGCTATTTCAACCATTGCCTCAGCAATTTTCTTATTCAATTCTCGCGCCAGGTATGGTTTGACAAAAACCTTGTAAAAAAAGTTGACCAGATAAATATGCCCCACAACCCATTCGCCAAAAGTTTCCCGATTGTCTTGCTGCCTTAGTTTTAATTCATTATTTACAACCTCAAAACTAGGCTTATTTACTTTCTCTAGTGGCTTGTAAGATTCAAGCGACCGAAGCAAATCGTTATTAATGTAGACCACCACGACAATGTTAGGCTTAACTATTGGAACAAATTCTTGAAATGCCAAATACATTTGGTCAAAACCCCATCCCGCCACCGCAAAATTGTAAATCCGGTAGCCATCTCCGAACAGCGACCCGAGCACATTACTAAACCGGTCTTCTTCGCGTACTCCATAGCCAGCCGCCTGAGAATCTCCAAAGACCAGGATTTTCTTCGTCTGATGGTCAAAAGGATTAAAAGAATCCCAGCTAGAATCGCGAAAACCGTCCCGATTTGCTTGGTAAAAAATCCCGGTTGAATTTTTGTCGTTATTTTTCCGGTTGTACACCCACCCAAATTTTGAATTCTGTTCATACCAAACCCCTTCCGGAGCTTGATTTGGATACTTTCCGGGTTCTGTTCGAATCCAAAGCGAATAGCCGGATGTATGAAGGTAAATTTCCCAAAACGAACAGGCAATCAACACAGATAAAATTAAACAAACAATTTTTTTCATGATGTCACTGGATATTTATATTTTAAAAATTTGACAGTCCCGATTGCCATCTTTTGATTAATAAAATCGGGACGGCCCTAACTTTAATTAAGGGGCGTCAGGACTGCTCGACCATTAGAATCAATCTTTCGATTGATGCTAATGACTACCCGACGATTTCTACTGTGTAGAAACCGTCGGGACGGCGGGATTTGAACCCGCGACCCCACGCACCCCAAGCGTGTGCTCTACCGGGCTGAGCCACGTCCCGAACAAATATTTTTCATTCTGAATTGGTAATGTTACTGCGGCTGGAGAAAAGTCAGTGCTTTGCAATCAACGGTAACAACCCAATGGACGCATGACTAATATTGCTTCAGCTCTTCATGCGCTTCACGGCTCATCAAATCAAGGAGCCCGGTACGCGGATCTTTATCTTCAAAAAGAATCCGGTAAATTTCAGTAATAATTGCAGCAGTCACACGATGCTTTTGAGCGAGCTGGTACGCACAGCGTGCCGTTTCCACTCCTTCAGCCACCATTTCCATTCCTTTCAAAATATCGTTTAATTTCTTCCCCTCACCAAGCTCGCGCCCCACTTTTAGATTGCGTCCATATTGTGAAATGCAAGTGGTAATTAAGTCCCCCAGACCTGAAAGCCCAAAAAAAGTATTTGGATTTGCTCCCATCCGAATTCCAATTTGTGTTAATTCGAAAAGACCGCGCGTAATCAATGCTGCTTTTGTATTGGACCCAAGTTTGAGGCCATCACAAATTCCAGCGCCAATCGCAATCACATTCTTAAGAGAACCGCCTAGTTCTATTCCCACCACATCATTTTGAATGTAAATCCGGAACATATGACCATGAAGCGCTTCCTGCACTTTAAGCGAAAGCGCAGGCTTTTCAGACCCAGCTACTACCAGGGTCGGAACTCCGCGCGCCACTTCTTCAGCATGCGAAGGACCAGACAAAACAGCAAGATTCACTTTTCCGAGTACGGAATAAATAATTTCAGAAGGACGCGCCAACGTTTTTGTTTCAATTCCCTTTGCAACGCTAACAAGCAGCTTGTTTGATAAATCATAACTTCTGAGCTTAAAAAGAACGTTTCTCAAATAAAGAGATGGAACTGCGAGAATAATAATTTCTGATGAAGAAATCACTTCGGCTAAATCTGAAGTAATATGAATGGAGTCCGGAATTTTGACGCCAGGCAGGAATTTTTTATTTTCTCGGTCACCGCGAAGCGTTTCGGCATATTCAGGAAATGCACTCCACAAAGTTGTGTCATTTCCACGCCGCGCACTTACCAGGCTAAGCGATGTTCCCCAACCACCGTCACCTAAAACTCCGACTTGTGCTGTTTTAACCATTGGTTCCGCCTTTAACGTCTAACTGCTTTGTGAAGAAGAAGTTGCAATGTTTTTCAATTTGCGGCGGTAGTTTAACATGCCTCCTAATAAGGGTCAATCCTACTAAAAATAAAACCGAGAGCTTCATTTTGTTCTCTCACTTTTATTGGGTAAACTTATTAGATGGCGAAAAAACTAGAGAAATTAATTTTATGAACCTGAAAAGATGGCTTCCTTTGGCTGTGTTATTTGTGTTCTTTAGCCAAAGTGCTAAGCCAGTGATTTCTGAAGAACCATTACTCGCTACTCTCCTTCACGTTCGTGAATCTGTTGTGCGAATTACAGCCGAGGCAGGGGGTGCAATCACGAAAGCACCTGAACTCGTTCCGGGGCCTAATGGAAAAATGCTCGCGCTCAGAAGCATCAAGCCAATTTACTTAAAGCGAGAAGGTGCTGGAGTTATTTTAACTGAATGGGGACTCATTGTTACAAATGCACACACGGTTGACAATTCAGGTCGAATCACGGTCACTTTAGATGACGAGACCAAGCATGAAGCGCGCCTTGAACATTTAGACCATGAAAGCGACGTGGCTTTCTTAAGAATCATGAACCAAAACCCACTTCACGCAGTTAAACTTTCAGAGGCTGCTCAAATCAATTTTAATTCTGAAGTTTATTCAATTGGTAATTCAAAATTTTTAAACAATACACTCAGCAGCGGATCAATACGCGGGAAAAAGACAATTCGATTTCAAAGTGGCGAAAACGCGCCGCTCATTGAAATTGGAATGGACACCTACCACGGCGACAGCGGAACTCCTGTGCTTGACAAGGAAGGAAGTTTACTTGGAATTGTTGCGTCAGGCAGTCCAAGCCGGCATGCAAGTTATGCGATTCCGGTCAATACAATCCGAAAACAATTAGCCGCCTACCTTGAGTCGTTAAAAAAGCCAGAGGTAAATGGCGGCACTCCTCCAGTGTCTTGAATCATCAAAAATCAGGACAGTTTTTCTGAAAGACTGAGTGTGGGAATGTAAAGTCCTTTACGCTCCGATTTCCACCACTTCCCCTCACGTTGTTGAGTACTTAAATCCGTAAAGCGATATTCATAAAATACAGCGCGGATGAAGCGAGGTGGATGGTCAGGAAATGGATTCCGCGCAAGTAAATCGAGTACCGGTTGCGAGCCTTCTAAGAGACGTTTCAAAAAGCGAACAAACCATGGATTATTTTTGTAATTACTGAGCGCAGCAAACCACATTTGCCAATCAAGCCGCGGCTGGTAGGGCGCTACAAAAGCAGGCTTCTTTTTTTCGCCTTGAGGTTTCCATTTAAATTCATAAGGAAGCCAGTCAACTCCATTTTGAGAACCTTCCACGACGATTTCAAATCTGTGCGTCGTCATCACAGCAAAAAGCCCGTAGCGATTCACAATTCGAAATGGGTAAATAAACCGCTCAAACTTTTTTACTGGAGAAAATATAAATGTGGGTGCATGCACGGTCTCAAGAATTTGCCCTGCCGAAATAGCAAGTAGAATCGAAAGGAGAATGACTGAAGCTGCGCCATTGAAAAGAAATAAAATACGGCCAATTAATCCTTCCTCATACATTTGAAGTTTGATTTGATGTTCCGTAATTTCTCTGGGCTGTAAAAATGGAACACAGCTTTTCCACGCTTTGTCATCCACAAGAAACAGGCAAAGTGCGATGGTCAGGTAATTAAAAAAACAGTAGTTTCCGGTCAGCAAAATTAAAATTTGGAACACAATCAAGATTCCACAAGCTGTCAAGCGAAAGGGGCGCACGAGAAAAATAAAAAATGGAATTACGAGCTCAATTAAAAATACGATGAGGACTGAAATCCTTTGAGCCCACTGGGGAAGTTGATGCGCATACCACCCAATCCAGGTTGGAAGCGGCTGCGTTTCGTAATGAACTGCGAGTGCGGTCAAGTCACGCCAATTTGGGTCACCAGAAGAAAGTTTTACCCATCCAGAGAGAAACATGAGCTTAAAGAGCAGGAGCTGAAACGCGAGTATGCCGAGCGGACAAGAGTCGGCTGTTTGCAATTTTAATTTGGACCAAAATCGAATTGAAAAGGGAACAATAAAAATGGAAAGGAAACCTGCTTCAAGAAGAAGATTGTCCCACTGGAAACCCAAAAATTCTCGGGAAACGGTCGCTAGTGAAAGATAAAGAATCCAAAGCAGAACTTGGTTCAAACCAAAACTAAAACCAAATGCCAAAGCAATTGAAAAAAATGTCCCAACTGCACACACCGCGTGGAGCGCAAAATCAGAAGCCGAAAACCAAAAAACAGTCGGCAAAGACCAGTAGCACTGAAAGCCTAGTTGTTTTCTAGCGGCAATTAGAAATTCTGCGCAAGGTGAAATTCCATTCGAGCCAATCAGGCCATCAATCTGTAGCCAGAGCGAGACAAATGCAATCCCGTAAATGACTCCAAGACAGCGCAAAAAAATATTTTTGGAAATAGAGTAGGATTTAAAGTCCGCGGAATCATTCATGCATGTCTCATGCACGTTGGAAGTTTTTTTCTTATTCAATCAAGGCATTTTTGAGGAAAATGGAACCTTTTCGGTTGAGCGCTCCGACTTTTGTGTTTTCAAAAACAAACACCACTTCATCGATGGGTGCGGAGCTTGCTGATTCAAACTCAAAAGAATAAAGTCGCCATTCTGCGGTAATGGGTTTGACGGGAAAACTTCGAATTGTGTCGCGCGACTTTTTGAGTTGAATTGAAAACAAATTGGGCTGAGCGCCACCTGGTGCCGATTTAAGCTCGAACTGGAGCCGCTTGACTTGCGAGAGGTCGAGATTTTT
>JAHFHD010000050.1 GCA_023247075.1 Candidatus Omnitrophota bacterium
AGGATGAGTTCATTTGTTTGAGTCTTTGTGTCATAGTGAATGGTGACATTGTCTTTAGTGTATTCCAGAAGCTCTTTAACTCCCTCTTCAGGGTTCCATTCATAAAGAAGAGATTCTTCAGTGTTTAAATGAATGAGGAGCTCAGTGTTGTTTTGTTTGAGTTCGTAGGGAAGAGGATTTGATTCTTCTGGAGTAGATTTGGAAAGGGGTGAGGAGAGAAATTGGGTAGTGCTTTGATCTAAAGGAGTTTGCCCATGAGCAATATCAATCGATTGATTCAGCAGTGCTTCCGAACTGGGAACACTTGTCGCTTCAGCGCGATCCGGATGGCTAACAGCCGCGAATAAATAGGATGAACTAGGATTAACTTGTTCAAGGATAAATGTACTAAGAACAACGAGACTTACAAACCGCTTCAATCACAATCACCCCTTTACGACAAAATCAGCCCAGTGTCATCACAAGTGATATTTTTATACCCATCAAGCGTACAAAGCGTGAGTTTCTTTACCTTAATCGGTAATACTCAAGTAAGGCGCTGGTTGCAGGCTTACTTGAGTATAAATTGCTTTTACAAATTTGGTAAAAGCTTTCACAAGGGGCAAATATGGGTGTACTTTACAATGAAATGCTTGATTTAGCCAGAATCAATTTAAGGAGGAGCTTCATGTCTGTTTCAGAAGCCATTTACTGATTAAAACTCATGAAAAGTGGGGTATTTGGATGTTGAGTTTAGGCCAAAAAATGAGGACTCCAACCAAAAGCGCACCGATTGATGCAATCAGAGCTGCAGCCGCACCAATGTCTTTTGCTTTCTTTACAGTCCTTGAAAAGCGTTCTCCTATGACAAGGTCGGCCATAATTTCAAGTGCAGTATTGAACGCTTCTGCGACCCAAACACTGACAACGGCGAGAAGAAGCAGGCAAAATTCACTTTTGCTGATTTTAAGCCATTTTGCTGTGAGGAGCACAAGAATAGTCGCAACTAAATGAAGCCGTGCGTTGGGCTCACTACGAATAATTTGCGAAAGACCGCGCAGTGCGTAGCGAAAACTTTGAATTCGATCTCGGAACGAGAAAAAACGGTATTTCATATTACACAAACCGTATTACACTTATTGAGCATACAAAGCGTAAATTTCTTTACCTCAATCGGTAATGCTCGAAGCGAGAGACATCAGTTACTCTTTTTGCGTTTAGCAAAATCATCATTGATGGCTCCTTTGAGTATAGTTAATCGCGCCACTTAATTGAACACCCCATAGAAGCATGTTGTTTGTTTGCAATTGTCTTTCCGGTTACAAGACAATCGATTGCTTCTTTCAAATCGCGCTGCTTAACGCGCTCGGGTTCTTTCCAATTGTCATCTAGCCGCCCATGGTAAACAAGTTCTTGCTTTGAATTAAATAAGTAGAGATCTGGCGTGCACTGAGCCTGAAATTCGCGGGCCACATTTTGAGTTTCATCCACAAGGTAAGGGAATAAAATTTTCCATTCCCTTATTTTCTCAAGCATTTTATTTGGTGCATCCTCAGGGTACCCGGGGTGAATATTGGGGTTAATCCCGACTGTATTAACGCCTTTTGTCTTCGCCTCCTTCGCAAGTTCAATGAGCCGAGGCCAAATCGCGAGCGCATAAGGACAGTGATTGCAGGTGAATGCAACAAGCAGCCCTTTCGGTCCATAAAGATTTGCGCTTTGATATTTCTTACCCGCCGGGTCCTTCAATTCAAAAGCCGGCATCTTTGTTTCTAGTTCAATTTTGATTGATTCAACAAGCGCCATTTGATTCCCCCTTATTTTTAATAATCAATTCTTTAGCCTTTAAGTTCACGTGATCCTTTCTCAGTCGGGCCCCGTCTGGGGCGCTCAGGATGACATCAAGGTTGCTGTCATCCTGAGGTGCCACAGGACACCGAAGGATCTAGCATTTCATTAAATCAGTCCAATTTGGATTCATTATCTTAATCAGTTCTATTTTCTTATTTCGCAACCAACCTTTCAATTGCTTTTCTCGTGCAATGGCGGCATTTACATCTGTTGACTCTTCAAAATAAACAAGTTTCTTTAATTTGTACTTTTTTGAAAAGCCAGGAATTAATCCATTCTTATGTTCAAATATTCTCCGCTTAAGGTCATTAGTGATTCCAATGTAAAGTGTCTTAGAATTATTTGTTATGATGTAAACATAGTAATTTCTCATATTTTTATGCTAGATCCTTCAGCCATTACTTTGGATTACTGGCTTCAGGATGACATCAGAGGTTTGTTATGCAAGGCACGTAAAGATGACAGATTGTGATGGATGACGAGCTCGTGATGGACAAGTTTGCCAGATTCATAAGCAAATTTCCCTGAAAAAAATTGGTCATCCTCTAAACATTTCATAAAGACGCGGTCGCCTTCCCACAAGTTCAACTCAAAAAGGCGCGCGTCTTCAACCCATTCAGGAATTCCTTCCTCAGAACTGCCAAGCGTTCCACTGAATTCCCGCGCTACAAACACATAAACATACCAGTCCTCTTCATTTTTGAAAGCAGGAAATGTCAGGACACCGCGAAGGGAGGGATTTTGAATCACGAGCCCGCTCTCTTCCTCAACTTCCCGAATGATGCACTCCTCCGGCGTTTCGCCCGGTTCAAATTTTCCGCCAAGGCCATTCCACTTCCCTGCGTGAATATCTCCGGGTCTATTGCTTTTTCTGAACATCAGCGTGCGCCTATTTTTTTTGACATAACATAAAGTAGCAAGCACCATACTAATTGTTTAAGCCACTCAAAGATTTCTGGTCACGGTTTGAAATTAAAAATTGAAGTAAAAAAATACCTGCGAGAAATAAACACCAGGCAAGAAACCCGCGGCGCGCGTCTCCCCCAAGTCCAAACCAATATGAATTGTGATTTAAAACCTCAACCACTTTCATGTTTCGCAATGCTGCTTTTCCAAACACAAGCCCTGAGTGAATACCAATTGGGAGAAAAAGTGAGCCGGTTTTAAAATAAGCGGCGGCGAGAAGTAGGTGAAACGAAAAGATTCCTCCGGCAAGCATTGCGTCATAAGGGATGAGCCAAAAATCCTGAATGTTGCCAAGTTTGTGAAAAAAAACAAAAATGATTCCGGTCACAAAAATAGCAATCCATCGCGGCAAATCTTTGAGCAGCGTTTGAAGAAAAAAACCGCGGAAGAGAATTTCCTCTGTGCAGGCGATTGTAAATCCCGTAAACCCAATCAGCACTGCGGAAAGAACGCGCACAAAATTTTTGGGCGGGTAAAAATCAATTACTCCAGCAAATTTCATGATGAGCGTGTAAATAATAAATGCGAGAAGTCCGGCAAACCAGCCTTTTAAGATGGTGACTTGCCAGCCCGAAAAACGTTTTAGTCCAAGGGATGAAAAACTTTCTTTCACCACCCACTTTTGAAAGATGAGTACATTTAAAACAAACAAAATGTAAAAGGAGACGTGACCTACGCCTGAGTGCTTAAGAAAACCTAAATCAAAATGAAAGACAAGGGTGGAAATAAAATGTAGTCCAAGTACGATGGAAACCAGCGATAAAATAAAAGCAGTGAGTACAGCAATGGCTTTCATAACTGCATATTTTAGAGTGGGAACTCACTAAAAACAACAAAGATAAAAACGCTTGAAATCTTCGATTGCGCAACTAAAATTGTGTACTTTGTCATTCCCGCGAAAGCGGGAATCCACTAATCCTGGATCCCCGCTTAAAGCACGCTGCGTGCTTTAAGCGCGAGCACTTTTCGGAGAAGAACTTGACGTTCTTCTCCGAAAGTATGCGGGGATGACAAGGATATTATGGAAGCAAAGTACACAATTTAATGACATGATCAAATCTTTAGAGGAGATTTCGATAATCACTCATGGCTAAGAGTCAAAAAGTCGCGGTGCTTGCAAGCGGAGGAATTGACAGTTCTGTTTTGATTCACCTGCTCTCAAAAAAGTATGGTGAAGTTTTTCCTGTCTATGTTGAGTCCGGGCATATTTGGGAACGTGCAGAGCTTAGGGCGCTCAAACACTACTTGAAAGCAGTTGCATCCAAAAAATTAAAACCCCTTTCCATCTTGAGCGTTCCAACACAAGACCTTTACTGGAATCACTGGTCGCAAACTGGGAAGAATACGCCGGATGAGCGGTCGCGCGATGAAGAAGTCTATTTGCCTGGGAAAAATCTGCTTTTGATTTCAAAAGCAATTGTGTTTTGCTCACTTCGCGGAATTTCAGAACTCGCGCTCGGACCGCTTAAAACTAATCCATTTCCAGACGCATCCTCTCAATTTTTTAAAAAAATAGCGGAAGCGGCTGGTATTGCACTCAATCAAAAATTCTGGATTCACACTCCACTACTCAAATACACGAAGAGTGAAGTTGTGAAACTTGGAAAGAATCTTCCCTTGGAACTCACCTTCTCCTGCCTGAATCCAAAAGGAAATCGTCACTGCAGAACCTGCAACAAATGCGCGGAACGGAAAAATGCGTTTTTATAAACGGCACAATTACAGCTTATTTCATTGACGATTTAGTCTCATTTCTTCTTAAGATGAATGAGTCCGTAAATTAATAGTCCGATGCCAAAAAGAATAACGAGACGTGTCAGCTCGCGTGCAAGGCCGCCGATATCACGCGGGATCAAAAAGACACCGTTGATAAAACTGCCGCCAATCACAATGGCAAGACCAATCAACCAGAGAGTAGATTTAGATTTCATTTGGTGAATTCGTGTCCAACGATTTTCCCAGTATCGATATTAATGTAGTAATCTGAACCACAAACATTTTGACCACCTAATAAATTGTCGTCGGTTATCCAAGTTCCTCCAAATGGTGATCGGGTTTTATACTTCCCACCATTTTCGTAATCATCAGGATCTTGGACAATCCAAAGGACTTGCGCTTTTTCATTGAGACACAATATATTTTGATTAGGCGCACCTGTTAGCAAAAGAAGCACAATTAATTTATCATTATGTTGAATGACTCGATCAATTTTACGGTCAAATACTTTTTGATACTCTTGATTGTTACTATAAATAACAATCTTATTATCATGAATCTGAAAATTTTTGATCATAATTCTTCTATCTTTCGCGGGCGCTTATACCAAGCTTTATCCAAATCCCCTACTATCTCAAATTGTTCCGCACCACCATTACCAAATCCTTCAATTTTCGCTGCTGTCCCTTTCCTCAAAACAACGCCTGGAGGTAATTCAACATCCACAATGTGGCTAGGAACCCTTTTTAAGGCAAGAATGTCTTTTATTTGCTCGGCTGTTTTGCCTTCAATTATACTTTTCCGCACAATCCACTCGGAAGGACTTGCATCTCCTTCAAATCTAGAAACAAAAACCCGTACAAAGCTTTCTTCTTTTTGCGTCACAAACTCTACAATCTCTTTATCCGCCCATGGTGCAAATTGGCCTGGTTTCTTAGCGATATGATTTGCGTTAACTTCTGCGGCCTTAGGAAAAAATTCTACATCTTTTACTTCTGTGTAATCAATAAACTTCTTCTTTAAAGCCAGGGTGACATCTTCAATCTCATTCACCTCTTTAAACCATTGATTCTTGAGACTGTTGTTCTTAAAAATGCGGCTCAGCATGGATTCGGCAAGATCGGCGCTGCGGCGCAGCAGCCTCCCCACAAAATCTGCAACTTCGGTCTTAATAAGAGTTGCGCCAGCTTCAGCTATTGATTTCACAGCGCCGCCAATCATTGCAAGATCAAAAGCGCGGAACAATTCCACCAGGCTATTACCTGTTAGAGAAAGAAGCTTCATTCCTGCATCGGAAAGATTTCCGTCGTCCACATCTTTCCAGATGCCGCGTGCATCATCCCAAATTTCATCCACACGGTCACCAATTCGGATGACGTCAACAAATCCTTTTACTACGGCACGCAACAATTCATTCCCAACCGTTTCCCGAATAAATAAAATTTCTTCTAGGATGCTGTTAGGCTTAGGCTTCGCAAAATCAAATATTTTGTCGATGACCGCATCCGCATTGTCTGCAAGCTCATGACGCTTAATATCAAAAGCTTCAAGCCATGAAATGTGACTTGCGGGAATAGATTCGACAGATTGATTTTCAAGTGCAAAATCCCAAAAACTTTGCGTTGCATTTTGATTCCCTTGAATTAATTCATTTCGAAGTCCTTGATCTAAATCAATTTCAAATACAGGCGAAACTCCATCTGTGTTCATTTGCGTAGCAATGTGAATTGCTCCTGAAACTAATTCCCCAGATGAATCTTCGTAATCAAGAAAATGGGTATTTTGAATAGCCGTCATGAGTCCATTTGAATAATAGTTTGTTTCGCCAGTAGTCCAGTTCCGCCTGAGCCCTGATTCAATGATGAAACTTCCGGTGGGATTATCCCTAAGGACCAAGGGCTGGTCACTCGTGCCAAAATAGGTAACGGCTTCACCTCGACTATTTGTCATATCAACGGAAACGACGTCAGCATCACGGACGGTAAGGGTCAACGTCTCTGATCCGTTTGAGAAGGACATTTCACCATTGATGAGGATGTAACGGCCTTCACCATCAAGCCCATATTGACCGCTTTCAATGTGAGTCCCAAATTGGCGGGAGAGAATTTGAGTTTCATCTTCATTCAGTACAAAGCGATTATTGCCGGCGGCATACTCATGAACAACTATGCCATCAGGAAGTGTGCGTACCACATAATCTTGAATTTCACGCTTGGCTTTAAAATAACTGCTCACGTTTTGACCGGTTGAACGTATGGATTCAACAGTATCTCTGCCTAAAATTTGATTGGCGTAAGTCTCAAAAACATCAAAAAGATCGTCGTCGCCTTTTTTTGCGGCGAGACTAACAATTTGTAAAAGATAATTCTCTCTTTGGTTTTCCGTAATATGCTCATCTTGAAGTGCAACGATATTTTCTAAAGATTTTTTAAGAGCGCCGCCAGCTCCATCAAAAAAACGGGTGAATTCATTCGCATCGCCTGAGCGGTCTGAAAGACCTTCAATACCGCCGGCAAGGGCACGCATTCCAAGAGAAATAAATAGCGGATTGATATTGAGCGCATCGCCAATTAAATCTGCACTGAGGCTGACAATGCCTCCAAGCGTATTGGCGCTAAAAATCTGGCTTCTTAGTGTTTGAAAAATTTCATTGGCATTAATGATCCCCCCTGAACGAACAAAAGACTGGGTGATTGTTCCTATGGAGTTTGAAATTGGCACTCCAATAAGTGCTGAAATTCGTGGGTCAAGACCAAGCGAATTGCCAAGTGAAGTAATGCCTGAAAGGGCAAATTCCTGCGCTAAAGTGGGAACTAGAGTTTTAAACGCTTCGGGGAGGTTTGTGAAATTTTGAGTGAGCGCGCTTGTAATAAAGCTAAGAGAATTAGCAATAGGAGGCGGAAGATCAAGATGGAGCGCTAATTCGTTAACACCGGCAATCGCAAAAGCTTGAACTGCTGATTGAGCAATCGTAGCTCCAGAGCCAAGCACGCCGTTAGCAAGCCCAATCACGCCGCCTGTAATCACAGCAGAAGTGATTCGGGAAATAACTGGATTAACACCAAGCTTTTCGAGAACTTTACCGCTTCCCGCGCTTACCGCGACACCAATGACTTGTCGGGCTACTAGTTTTAAAGGACTTAAAGTGCTGGCCAAAAATCCTTCGCCGCCGCCTTGAAAGGAAAGAAAACTTCCAAAATTAGCGAATCCTGCTTTGATAAAATCAAATCCTGAAAGAAGACCTTGAAGCAACACTTCTGAAACAAATTTAACGCCTGCAAATGCAAGTTTACCAAAGGTAATCAATCCTGTTCCAATCAATCTCACTGCAGCAATAATTCCAGTCAACGCTGTGTTTAAAACAAAAGCAACAACAGCTGCTACAGTTGACACAATTGCCGTAACAGCGCCTATTACGAGAGTCGCAATTGCTGCAACGGCAGAGAAAATAAGAGAACCAATAAAAGCAAAAATTCCAAAGAGCAAGGGGAAAAAAGCGCCTGTAATTTGCTTCTGCTCTTCTTTAGTCAGTAAAACTGATTGAGGCGCCGGAACAACTGGAGTAAGCACCACTCCTTCAAGCGCTGAATTGGCCCACCATAAATTTTGAAAATCTTTTGCTTCTAAGGTGATTGCTTGGCCCGATAGACCAACATTTTTTTCTACATAAGTCACCTGATCAACCACAAACGAATTCCCTGTATCATCCGTCTTCTGAACTTGATGAATATCAGTCACAACCACATAGTGATTACCGCTCACATGCACCAGCACGCCTTTGCCTTGGGCTACCTCACGCTTAAGTTCATCAAAATCTATGCGAGCGGCTGTTAAGTGAAGACCGTGCAAAGCTGCAACTTGATTGAGCGCATTAAGTGAAAGCTCAAGATCTCCTGATGTAAGGGGATGAATCACGCCTGTTAAAATATCAATCAAAATTGTTTCTCTCGCAATTTCTACAAAATTAACGGAGATATTCGCTTCAAGGAATAAATGCTGCAAAGCATAGAAAGCCGAGTGGCCAAAATGAAGATCGCGCGTATCAAGCCAGCGATCTAAAATAACAGCTACCTCCTCCGCTGTGAGAGGAATCACTTCCTCTGGCGTTAAACCGAGCGCTTGTATTTTTTTGAGCCGCTCTGCTGGCGCTAGTGGTAAATAGTCATGTTCCAGAAACAGGCGCACAGCGGTACGAATTTGGTCTACATCCGCTTGTCTTGCTGCCCGCTCAGGTTCAAGGTCTGCTGAAATTTGGGCCACTTGAATTAAAGGATTTGGAAGCGCTGTAGCTGCATTCACATAACGATTCGTTTCATCTTGCGAAGGATCCCGGCCTAAAATACGGCGATACTGATGCGACACAACGGGACGCAATTCCTGCTTACGAATTTCCAAAAGAGTTTGGCTCGCCTGCGTTTCCATATGGGTTAAAGCCTCGCTGGCCGCAGCTTCCACATCACTTTTTTGCTGGGCCACTTGAGCGCTAAATCCCGCAAGCGCAGTTGATGCGCTTTCTAGGAGCAGCCTTTCTTGTTCTGCCAACTGACTCAACTGGGAAGAAATGTCAACTGCAACCGTCGTACATTTTTTAAAGAAAAGAATTTTCTGACATACTTTTTGATTTTGCTGGTCAAGCAGCTGATTCCGATTGTTTTGAATTTGCCTCAAACCTTCTTGAACTTGAGCTTGTATGTCTAAAACAATCTGATTCGACTGATTTGAAATGGCTTCTAGTGATTTTTCTTTCTCAAGTAAAATACGCCGCTCTGCTTCTTTTCGCTGTTCTTCCAATTTGTTTTTGGCATCGATTAAATCCACTTGAATCAACTCACCATTTACGTCATAAACATAATCAATCAAGCGATTTCCCTGCCAGCCTTCAACATCATCAATTTCACCACCCACATAATGCGCTACGGTTGCGTCCTGCCGCGCAGCCATGACTAGTTCATTTGTATTTGCATCATAAGCTGCTGCAATGGTCGTATCACCTGCAGGCAAACTTCGAGTAACAAGTGCTTGCATCTCAGTTAACGTTGACGCTGCCTGCCCAAGATCAACTTCCGGCGGCGATGGCTTGCTTAACTCCGCGCTTGCCTCAGCCTTCAGTGCAGTGAGTCGTGTTACGGCAGAAATAATTTCGGTAGGCAGTGTTGGCACATTTTTTACACTTGAATATGGCGTTGCAATAGAAGTCCAATCTGCTCCGGGAAGAGTTGCGCTGTTAAAAACACGCGGGGTGTCTGACGTGTCAATTTCCAAACCAGCCACAGGCCCAATTTCTACACCGTCAAACAGAGATCCGTTATTTGGAATTGGAATGTACACATAAGTCCAGCTTGAAGCAGATGGAAGTACAACACTAATCGTTGTCGTAGCGCCAAATGTGCGTGTGTAACTTACTGTTCGCGTACCGCCATTGCCTTTCATCCGAAATCGCAGATAACTTTGATTGCTGCCGCCAACCAATAGTCCATTTACTTTTGGAGCGCGCCAGACATCAAAGCTTGGTGAACGATTAAAAAAGGGATTGAGGAAATTGGTTTGAGTTCCTGCAGTTTGAATCACTCCATTTTGCAATTGACGCTGATTAATGCCTAAACCATTAAAAGCGCCTTCAAATGCAGCGGAAGTAATCGCTGCGCTAGAAATTTGATCATTGGAAGAGGTGACAATGCTTGTAGCAATATCACCGTTAGACCGTTCAACTTTGATCAGAGCGCCAGACGCGTCATAATATAAAACATGAGCGCCTTGGGCAGCGGGTGTGGTAACTTTTGAAATTTTTCCGTTCGCAGAATACTCATAAATAGTCCCATTGCTAAGGGTTTTTTTTGTAATACGTCCTTGATCAATTGTAATTGTAATTCCATCCTTCACCCAAAGACCTTTATTAATTGAACCATTTGCGTCAAGTGTGATATTTTCAAGACGTCCAAGGCCAGAATTTAAAATGATTGTCTGCAAATTACCATTAAAGTACTCGTAGACATCCCCATTGGCTGTTGTGATGCGTGCAAGCGCTCCGGAAACTTGAGAATTAAAATCATACTGATTCGGTCCTACCGTCGCCTGAATCAGCTTTTGGTCGGAAGTGTAGATTCTGCTGCTTGTCGGGTCTTCCAATGTGATTGAGGAAATATTGCCATTTTCATCCTTGTGATAACTCAATGTCGTTAATTGATTGTTTAGAAAAAGGGAAATCAGAAAACCATCCTCAAATTGCTGAAAACTTTCTGACACGACAATCTGTGCTACCTTGCCGCCAGAAATAATAACTGTTCGGTTGTCCGGCGAAGGAAGCCGAATCGTGGCTGACATAATTTTTCCATCTGGAGCAACTGAAAGATTCTCAATTAAGTGTCCTTCCGGAGTTTGAATCCGAACGGCTTTTCCGCCTGAAAAATCAATAATACCTTTCGCCTCATTGGCAATTTGAATAAGCTCTTGTGTAATAAAGTCAAGTTCGCCTGTGGTTTTCGCAGAAATTTTTTCATAGCGGTAATGCTCTCCTCGGCTTGTAACTAACTCTTTAAGAAAACCGTCACTGTCATAACGCCGCGTGGTTCCCGTTTCATCTTGAATCAAAGTCTCAGCACCCTCATAAGAATAGGTGTGCCGGTTAAAGATTCGCCCAGCTCGTCTTGTAACCGCTTCAATAATTAAACCTGAATCATCATAGGTGTATGTTGTTTCAAAACCAGTCGTGATGCCAAAAATTGAGAGGAGGCGTTCATTAAAAAAGCGCTTCACTTCGCGCGTTTCAACATCTTCAATCACTACAATTTCCCGACCTGTTTCGTCAAACTCATAAGAATAACGGTAAAGAACCTGGCCCTGAGCCGTCTTAATTTCTCGAATGCGGCCATACTCATAAAAAATCTCTTTGTTATTAAGTGAATTGCTGAGTTCATTCATTTGAATTATCTGGGGCAGGCGAAAATCTGAATCTGTCAAATATTGATATTGAAATGAAGTTCCTTCAGGCGTAATCACACGCTGAATTTCTCCATCACCAAATTCTGTAGTCATCACACCTTGAAGGGACTGGACTTGCACTTGTGACTTTTTTATTTTCAGGTTTGCATCATATTCCAAGCTCAGCGGAACTCCCTCTTTAGGAAGCGCGCCTCGCGATGCTAGAACAAAACCAATGTCTTCCCAGCCTTTTACTGCATTTCGCCAGGCACCATTCGGATTTGAAGCAGGATTGAAAGTGGGGCTCGCATGGGTCGCTGCCAAAAGTTCCATATTATGAGAATAGACAGCCTCAACTACCGTTTCAGGAGAAAGTTTTGCATTAGAAAAAGACGATGCGATTGTTCCAAATAAATGAAGATTGACGTTTGTTTTCACAGCATCATAAACAGGTAAAGCAAGAACGGATGAGGAATTAAGCTCCATCTGCGCCTTGCTCTGAAGCACTGCCGTAATTCCTCCGGGAACTGTCGGCGCTATTTTTGAATTTAAAAACGGGACGGCGCTAGAAACATCAAAAACAACAGTACTTGGAATTTCATTGTAAATTTCAGGAGTAAAAGTAGTGTCAATGACAAGACTCCCAATAGGCGAAATTTCTAAATGATGTATGCCTGGCGAAGTAAGCTGCGGCAGCGGGATGTAGTAATCACTGAAACTACCTGACCCGTAAAAAGTTAAGGTGCTCTGACTAAAAAGAGAGCTGGTGGTATTTGATGAATAAAAACCTACCGTATAAGTTGCGGTTGGACCACTCGCTCGTATTCTCAGATACTTGTGACTTGGACCACCATAGAACACGATTGTAGACGTTGTATTTCTCCAATGACCGCTAAATTTAAAAAATTCAGTGGTGGTTCTTTGAACGGTGCCTGGCACAAGCACGACTCCATTTTTCATTTCGCGATTCTGGAGTGGCAATCCAAAAATGGCTGAATTAGGAAATTGCGGCGAATAAATAAGAGCGTTGGTAATCTGATCTTGTGTTGCAGTAATATTAGTTGCGCGTGACCCATTGGCCCAATTGACCTGAGTTAAGGTGCCGGAACTATTGTAGGAAAGTGTGTGGTTCTGCGAGGTGATTACTTGGGTGAGCCGACCCGAGCCATCATAACTCAATCGATTGCCTTGGGCATCTTGAATGAAAGTTACTTTTCCACCTGCAATAGTCCAAACACCGCCCGTGCCATCATAATAAAGTCCGGAAGAAAGGCTGCCGTCTGCAGACAAAACAAGATTAGTTATAGATTCGCCAGTTTGTGGAATTGCAATTGATTGCAAGATGCCGTTTGTGTAATTTAATTGTGTGTTTGTCGATGTGACAACTTGCGTTAATTGGCGAGTACTATTGTAGAAATATTTAAAATTGGCTTTCTCTGCCTGAAGTAGCACACCTGATGCGTTGTACGTTCTTCGGCTGTCTTTTTCAACTACGACAATCGTTGCAATGTTCACTCCAGAAAAAGTGTATTCAAAAGTCACGATCTTTGCATCTGACCCAAAAGTGGTGACTTGGCGCAATAAACCGCTGGAATAATCTTTAATCGTGCCGTCTGAAAGCGTCACTTGCTTTAGTCCGCCCGCGTCAATCATTCCAGTGCTTCCATCAGTGTAAGCAACTGTCGCTTGAAGAAGATTTCCTCCACCGTCTACCACAATATCTTCGAGCGTAAATAAGCTCGTTTTTTCTAGTCGTACAATTTCGCCATCTTGATAATCTACAGTCATATCCGTACCAATCATGGCTCGAACTAACTTTTGTAAAATTTGAGCGGTATTTTGAGGAGACTGGGTAAATTCATATTCCTTGCCATCCGCAAGCTGCATGGTTGTCAGATTACCTTCTGCATCATAAAAACGGATTGCACTCAGATGATTGGTGATTTTTGTTCCACTCTGTAAATACTCATAATTAAATGTTCCAAGAATTACTCCATTTTCTTTCAGCGTTGCTTTCGCAATTTGGCTGCCGGCATATTCAAATTCTGTAATGCGCGTAACACTGCCAATCATTTCTTCAAGCCTCTTTGCCTTTCCATTTTCAAGAAAAACTTTATTCCCTTTATCGTTCACAAACTGAGTCAAATTAGAAACGAACGATGAGTCCTGATTTTGGCCACTAGCTTGAGCATACTCGTAAATGCGCCCATCGCTTGTTTTGGCCTGAGTCGGCTTGTTTTGGCTGTACTCAATGACGGTTCCGTCAGGTTCAGTAATAGAAGCAATGAAGTGTTTTGCCGGATCCGGATTTAAAACATTTGACACATAAATTCTTCCCTCCGGCGTTGTGGTGTGAATCCACTCTTTATTCCCTGCGCCATCATAAAAAATTTCACAAATAGTTCCGTCTGGCTTTCTTAAAGAAGAGATGCGTGGAGTATTCGATGTCCCATTTCCCTGATCAATTGAGAAAGTTGTGCCTCCATCATCAATAATCTCTAAGATTTCACCCTCCGCGCCAAACCTGCGCTTAATTCCTCCGCGCTGGGCAATAATTCCTTGCAGCAAACCAAACGAATTTTCTTCTGGAACATAAGTGGTTTCTGTTCCGGTACTGTCTAATGCGCGCGTTACAAATCCTTGCTCATTAAATTCAAAAACCGCATTGTTTGCCTGTACCACCTTAATTAATTGCCCATTTTGTGCGTAATAAAGTTCTTTTGGAAAATGCAGGTTGATTGGTATCTCAGATGCGGCAATCGACTGAACGCCTCCTTCCCATTCTGAAAGGTTGTACGCGTATTCTGCCGGTTCTTTAACGATGCGAATTAATTTTCCCTGATTAAAGAAAAAGGAAATTCCATCGGCTTGGTGGAATTCTTGAAGCCGACCCAACGCATCCACTGTAACCTTGTTCAGTCCTTGCGTCAGAATAGTATGAGAAACATTTTGGTTTCCATCAATCACATAGGTAAAATTTGTAATTTCCAGATTTGGACTAACGCTTGAATGAATTCTTCCCTGAGCATCATAAAAAACTCTGGTCTGGTCTGCGCGAATTTCCTCCTTTAATGCACCGCCCTGAACCCGAAAAGTAGAACCTTGCGATTTAATCCAGCCATCTTGAAGAGCGCCTAAAGAATCAAACGTGGGGGTAAAAAGAGTGGCGGTACTCTGGTCTAAATTAAAATTTAAAGTTATTTGAGATTCTGGCTCTGTAATTTCTGGGAGGTTGTTACGTATTACAAGAAACTGCGTGACTATTTTCCCTCCGAAAACTGAAGGCACAATAACACCTAATAGATTAGCCCCGTTGGTCAAATGATATGCAATTGGCGCTTGAGGAACTGAGTCAATTTGATAAGTCAATTCATAATTTTCTGCCGTTACAATTTGAGCAGAATTAAAAGTCACTACCGGAGGATTTGTCTTTAGGACTACTTTCCAAATCACAGACGTTTCATTTCTTGCAGCATCAGAGAAAGTACGGGTGAATGTGTTTTCTCCTTCAGTTAAAAGAGTGACTGCTTCAGTGCGTAAGACACTGTCTACGGTGTAAGTGAGTGTGTAGTTGATTTGATTGGTAAGCAGGGGTGATGTGATGAGCGCGTTCGGTGGAATGGTGTCACGGATTACTTTCCAAATCACAGACGTTTCATTTCTTGCA
>JAHFHD010000002.1:0-35629 GCA_023247075.1 Candidatus Omnitrophota bacterium
CGCCTGACGCAAGACGAATCCAGCCTAAATAAATAGAAGTTGGAATCGCAACGTAACCAAGCGCAAGCGCAACGGCAAATACCTGACCCACAAAATTTGCAGTTTTAAGCGACCCCTCTTTAACGAGTCCAAGCGTTTGAATCCAGCTTGAAGCGCCGTGCCCTAAATGCGCACTCAAAAGTGCCATTGCCGCCACATAAATAGCGGCAAGTAACTGGTCCTGAAAACTGAGGACGACCATTGAGTACACGTCATGGCGTCCAAGCGAATCTGTCAGATGAGAAATCTCTGGGTGTGTCACGCGAAATGTGAAATGAAGCAGATGAAAAATAATAAAAGCAAAAATAGCAAGACCTGAAAGCATCATGCTTTTGGCAGCAACGGTTGTTTGAATGGACCCGCTTGCTTTGTAAGAAACAGGTCGCGCCGTGCGGTTTGTTATGGCAAGCTGGATAGCAAATACAATATGGATGAGCACTGAAAAAAACAAAACCCCTCGGGCGACCCATAAAAGACATCCCAAGTGACGGAGTTTTTCAGCATAGGCGTTTAAAGCATTTTGACCTGCAAAAATAAGCAAATTTCCTGCTAAGTGGGCCATCACAAAGCCGAGCAGGACAAGACCGGTCACAGCCACAACTACTTTTTTTCCAATAGATGAGGATAAGAAGTTCATTTGATTTCTCTATTTTCGGCGCATTCTACCACATTCTGAAAGAGGTCAAATCGCCAGACTTGAATACATTTCTCAAGAATCAATCCAGCGAAGGTAAAACCTTAGAAAAAAAATCTTTGTAGGGGAGAGCCATTTCCAACTTTGAGAACTTTTGGGGAGCATCTCCTGTAAAGATTACGTATTTTTCTGTTGGCTTTGAGACAAATTGGTCCAATGTCCTAAGCCCGCCTAAATCATGCTCAGAAACATTTTTTCCTAATTTGCACTCAATCGCAACAAGTTTCGACCCAGTATCTAAAACCCAATCCACTTCGGCGCCCGAATCTGTTCTAAAAGAGCTGATTTTCCACCCCTTCTTTTGGGCATGATTAAACGCTGCCATCTGGAGAAAAACCCATTGTTCGAAAAGACTTCCTTTTTCAAGTGGGCTCAGTTGACCTTTGTGAATCCCAAGAAGAGCATTACGCACACCCAAATCAAAAAAGACAAAACGTTCCCGTTGACTCACCCGCCGTTTTGAAATTTTCGGCCGAAATGCTTGAATGCGGTAGGCTACAAGCGTGTCTTCTAAAAGTGTAAAAAACCGGCGTAGCGTCTCCTTTGGAATTTCGCTGTCACTGGCAAGCTTGGAGTAGTTAATCCATTGGCCGCTTGCTTCTGCAGCCAAATCCAAAAATCGTGCGTAAGAACCCAAATTTCTTGTAAGCGCTTCAGCTTGAATTTCTTCCCGCAAATAAATTTGGCCGTAACTGTCAAGAAGCTCTTCGGCTATTTTCTTTTCTTCCAAATAAATCCCAGGAAGAGTCCCGATGCGCAATGCTTTTTCCAAATGAAACTGCGTTTCAAGCTCCCAAAAAGAAAGTGGGTCTAGATTCTCAATTAAGATTCTCCCGGGAAGTAGATTGGCATGTCCCCGTTTCAATTTCCGGGCGCTGGAACCAGTCAATAAAAATCGATGCTTGCATCCTCCATCAAGAAGCGCTTGAATGATGTTGAGTAACGCAGGAGCCCGCTGAATTTCATCAATTAAAATGAGAGATGGCTTAACGATGGCCATAATTTCACGCTTCAAACGCCCCGGATCTTTGACGTACGAAAGATACAGGCTTTCATCCATTAAGTTGATTATTTTCTCCGGATGAATAGAACGCATGAGGGTAGACTTGCCAACTTGGCGGGGTCCCAAGAGCAAAACACTCTTGGGTGAAGCTTGTATTCGAGACCTGAGCGCTCTGTCCAACATGTAGGTCATTTTCAATGAAATTGACCTAAAGTCAAGCTAAATTAGAACTGAATCTTTGCAAATTGGCTTGTTCTATTCTTTAACTCCTCCAGCCGCTCCTCAAAAAAAGGGCACCTTCTTGTTTCCCTAAATCGCTTTTCCTCCCTCTTTACCAAAGAGGGAATGAGAGGGGTTCTTCGTTTTGCAAAGGTCAGTTAGGAGACAAGGCGATTTTGTAAACCATGTTTCTTCAGAGCTTTTTAAAAATTAGTTCAATTGGAAGGCCGACGGCATTTGAGAAAAGTCCTTTTACTTCTTCAACAATACCGCCGTGGGAAGATTGAATGGCGTATGCACCCGCTTTGTCGAGTGGATTTACTTTCTTGAAATAATTCGTGATTCCTTTTGAGGTAAGCGGCTTGAGACGTACTTTTGTTTTTTCAGAGAAAACAATTTTTTTTGTGAGCCGACCGGAGACAATCCAAAACATAGCGACGCCTGTGTACACCAAATGCCACCGACCTTGAAGCTTGCCCAAAATAAAATGCGCGTCCTTCATGTCTTTTGGTTTGCCAATGATTTTACCCTGATGGTAAACAATGGTGTCAGCCGCGAGAATTGTTCCGGATTTTATTTTCTTCTGACACGACTCTACTTTTTTCACCGCATGAATTTGAACCACGCAAGATGGAGTGCCTTTTAAATTTGGATTCTCGTCATAATCCGGTTTTAAAATTCGGAAGCAGATTCCAGCCTCTTTGAGTAAAGATTTTCTTCTCGGTGAAGTAGAGGCAAGGTAAATCATTAGGCGAGGCTCCGCGCAGCGCTTCGGCCTGCAATTGCACCTGTACTCCAAGCCCATTGAAAATTAAATCCACCGATTCGACCGTCCACATCCATCGCTTCGCCTGCAAAATAAAGTCCGTGAACTAGTTTTGATTCCATCGTAGAAACATTGATTTCTTTTAGATTCACTCCACCTGCCGTCACCTCCGCTTTTGCGTAACCAAAAACGCCCGTCACTTCAAGTGGGTAATGAAGCAGTGAGCGGGCAAGCTGTTTCCAATTTTCACCCGAACAGCTCCCAATCGGTTCATCTAAACGAATGCTGGCTTTTCTGAGCAATATCTCCACAAAGCGCTCAGGCAATGGAAATTCATCCGCTAAAATATTTTTAATGAGTTTATTCGGATTTCGTTTCTGCATTGATTCAAACGCGCGTTTAATCGATTCATCATTGTGCTTAGGAAGAAAGCTCGCTGTGATTTGAGGATGCTCTTCCTCCTTTGCGCTTGCGAAGTGCCGACTCACATCAAGTGCCGCAGGCCCGCTAAAACCAAAATGGGTAAACAAAAACGAATCGCGGTATTCACACTCTTTCTTTCCATCCTTAAAAAAAGAAAGGTTCGCTTCAAGTGTAATGCCGCTTAAACTTTTCCAGTCACGGTCACTCGTCAGAAGGGGCGTGAGCGCGGGGTAAGTATTCACAATTGTGTGGCCAAAGTTTTTTGAAATCCGGTAGCCTGCTCCGTCGCTTCCAGTGGTGGGGTGAGAAAGTCCGCCTGTCGTTAAAATTACTTTTCGTGCGAGAATTTCTGAAACGCCATTAGAATCTTTCAAACGAAAAAAATCTCCGGCTTGTTTAACTTCTTTAATCCGCACGCCTGTTCTTAAAGCAACCCCAACCTGCTTTGCCTCTTGAATCAGTGCATCAAGAACTGTTTGCGCTGAATTGGTAACCGGAAAATATTTTCCGGTTGGCTCAAGCGTAAGCTCAACCCCAATTTCCTTAAAAAACTGAATGGTTTCGTCTCCAGGCTTAAACGCCTCAAAAACATGTTTGATAAAATGACTTGGGCCGCCGTGAAAATCGGTTGATTTGACTTCTCGGTTCGTGACATTGCAGCGCGTTCCGCCTGACATTAAAATTTTTGCGCCTATTTTTTCTTTGGTGTCAAAAAGAACGACTTGCTTCGCTCCCATTCGTCCCGCCCAAATCGCAGCAGTAAGTCCTGCGGCGCCTGCGCCAATAATTGCAATGTCGCTTGGTTGGTCATTCATATGCTTGCGAAATTGAATCAAAAAAATTTGCTTTTTTAAGGATGGGGTGTGATGGCAATAATTGTAATTTGTTTCTTCTGAGGACCGTAACACCAAAAGATTCGGTAAGCAGAAGGTGTCTTGTTTTGAGCATATGCTTCAAATACCTTTTCGCCTGAAGCAAATGGATGTGGAATGGTTGTGTATTCATGCGTGTGAAGTGACGGGTGCTTTGGATTTGTTTGCAAAAACCCAATTGATTTTTTAATTTGTTTGACTAGGCCAGAATGAGCAGGATTTTTTTCGAGATTTTTTAACGCTGTCTTCGCTGTGACCGTGAAGAAAATTTCAAACATCACGCAGATTCTTTCAAATATTGAGCATAATCTTCATCCCCTTTGACAAGCCGCTTATTCTTTGCATCCTTCAACCCTTTTTGGACTGCCTCTTTTGCTTCCTGATTTTTGAACAGCCACGCTTCATGAGCAGGAACTGTTGCCTGAGGATCGAGAATATATTGCCCCAAAGAATTTTTGTAAACCCTGAAGCTAAAAACTTTCACAGCGCCTGTTCGAGCCAGTGTAATTCGGTTTTTGGAATCCATCCTTGCTTCACTAACTTCTTCGAAATGATTGTCCTTTAAAAGGTCTTGTTTTGTCATTTGGACACCTCCCGGTTCAAAACAAAGGTAGCACAAAGTGGGAATAGAATCAAGTGGGATATTATGCTTTTCCCACTACCCCAAACAGGAAAGTGTTTATTTGGCTCTTTTGAAGTGATTTTTGACTTTTTGTCATTCCCGCGAAAGCGGGAATCCAGGTTCTGGATCCCCGATGAGAGATTTCGGGGATGACAAACCTGTGTGAACTTCAATGGGCTAAACAATTACACAGGAAAAAGTCTTTTGAGCGGGAATGTAGCGGCTTAATTCCTTAAGGCAAAACTCGTAAACCTGATGTTCCAGTTCTTTTGGGTAACTACACATTCCGCTCCGCTCTTCAATCGGCCCTGCAAATAGCTTTTCATCCGGGTAAAGCCGATGCATGGTTTCATAAATCGGCTTGGGGAGGCGGAAGAGACCAAGACTCACGGAATGCAAGCGGTTGGCGTCCACCATTTCAAAGGCGCGCTTGAAAAGCTGCGCGTACTCTCCCGCATAATCTGCGCAGTAAATCACGGGGTCAAAGCGAAGGCCAATTTTCCACCCGCTCATTTGAAGCGCTTGGATCGATTGAAGCCGCGCTTCAATCGATGGTGTTTTGCTTTCAAGTGAACGGTTGATTTTTTCCGGCGCGAGACTAAACGCTGCAATGCAATTTTGAACAGGTTTGCGGCTCAAAAGCGAACTAACCTGCGCACTCTTTGTTCGAAGTTCCAAGTAGGTATTTGGATGACTTTCGAAAAACGGGAGGAACGATTCCAAAAAATTTGTCACGGATTCAAACGCAAGACTGTCGCAATCGTAGCCAGAAAAAAAATAAATTTCTTCCTCAGGAAATTCTGAAATTTTTTTGAGAATCGCATCCTGAAAATCCTCGTAATTCACAAATAAAACGTAGTGTGCTGAGCGGTACATTCCCTGCAAGAAACAGTACCGGCAATCGTAGGGACAGTTGAGCATGTGTGAAAAATAAAAATTGCGGGTGCCGCCAATGGCATATTCACTTGGAGCAGGAAGGACAAGCGAACCTGTTTTATTTGCAAGAATGAGCGCTGGATTTTCTTTCTGAAGACGGAAATTTTGGGCTTTTGGGTTGAATACCTCGCCGTAGTAATCGCAAGCAACTCGGTGAGCATTTGGGAACCGCTTTAAAATTTCCTGAACGCGGAGGTTGGGTAAAAGATTTTCTTCAAAGTAAATGGTGTCAATCATAGGTCTTGTTTTCGTATTATTTTAGCTTTGTAAAGTTCATGTTATGCTTCCTGTGAAACAGCACCCTCTACGAGAGCTACCTTTCGCCATGTCATCCTGAGCCCGGGCGAAGGATCTAGCGTTTGTTTTTGCTAGATCCTTCACTACGCCCCACAAATTTATTTTGCGGGGCTTCGTTCAGGATGACACGCGAAGGGGGTGAAATTAATTTCCTTCTCAAGCGCAGTTAAAACATCTTGTGCCTTATTTAACTGTTTGAGCCGCTCGGTAATGTCACTCGCACGAAGCAATCCAAGCGTTTCAATTCGCTTGAGCAGCCGATTTAAACGATGTTCTTCGGTTGCCGTAAAATGCCACTGTTTTACAAGTTGCTCAAATAGTTGAGCGGGTTGGCCAAGCGCTTCAAGTGTTCCTGAACGATTTGAAAGCGCTGCGCTTAATTTATCAATCGCATCTAAATTTTTATTGATGAGCGTTCGAGCGCTTTCTGGCGACACATTTGAAATGGGCGATTTTTGATTGTCCGAAATAATTTTGTAACATTGAATGAGTTCTGCTGTAGAAAATCGAATAGCTGCTTCATAAAAACCGCTCGCTTCCATCTCGTACAAAAACCCCTCTGAATAAATTTCTTCTGGCTTCGTCACCGTCATCACAGGAAGTCGCATTTCCTGCCAATCGAAGGTAAGAGGTGGGTACCAGTTCTGCTTATGCTCAGCATCTGAGATTTTTGAAGCGAGCACTCCCGTGCCAAGCTCAAGCGTTTCGTGACCAGCAATTCCGACATTGAGCCAAGCCGTGCTCTTTTGCGCCTTAAGCCATCCAGCTAAATAAGCAACTGCTTGAGCAGCTCGATTTTTCCCAGGCCCGGAAACAATCAGCCGTTTTTCCTCTCCTGTAAAAAGTGAAAAGGCATTCACACCCGGAACCAACTTGAGACGGAAATGGTCAATGATGGGCCTTGCTTCCTCAGCAAATGCAACTACAAAGCAAAGCATTTAAAGTTCCTGGACGTTTGTGCGACGGTCGACTACGCGGAATGTTTTCTGGCCAAAAACTCGGTCGTATGCAAAAACGCGGAATTCATATTCTCCTGGATTTGGAAAACTGAGTCCGCGTAGACAAAATACCATTTCGTGGGCAAGAAGTGGGTCGTTCACTTTGATTTCACCTGGCGCTTCTGCGCGGGCAATCACCGCGTCGCTTGCGAGGTCAATAAGCTCAAGGCGCACTGAGTAACTTCCCATTGCGTCCGTAAACTTAATGTAAACCGAAAGCGTGTAATGAACGCATGGAAATTTTGTGGCGTTGATGTTTTCAAAAATGCCAATTAGGCTTTTTTTATTGGTTCCATGCTCTGTAATCACGTAGTCACAAAGCAGCATCGCATTGAGATGTGGAGTTCGGATATTCACGTTCGAGTATCAATCCTTTTAAATATTCAAGCGGGATTGTAGCAAAAAGAGTGTGCTGGGAATAGCTTCGCTTGAATCTTAATTTTCGAGAGGGGAAGACAAAGCCACTTTGACCAGCTTCATGAGGTCGCTGCTTTCAATGGGTTTCGAGAGAAAGTAAACATCGCGCCCGGTGAGGCTAAGCGCCTGCATACGGGCTTCATGAAGTCCAGTGATGATGATGATTGGAATGTGTTTGGTGGAAGGATTGCTTCGAATAATGTCATAGACTTCAAAGCCGTTTAAGCCCGGCATATTAACGTCTGAGATTAAAAGATCTGGCGGCACGTCAGCAAGCTGTTTTACAGCTTGTCTGGAATCACAAAAGCTTTGGGTTTGATACCCCACACTCTTCAGTCGCTCAGACAAAACAAAGGCGAGATTTGGGTCGTCATCAATAATCATAATCGATTCGGTATTTTGAACCATGTTTTCACCTGACAGAATTGTAGTTTAGGAGAGACTCAAAAACAAGAAAAAGTATTAATAAAGGCTTTAATTAACTAGACTTATTATTGCTTTTTAGGTGCTGTTTGGAATATAAAAAGGGTTGGATGGATTGGTGCTACGCCCTCTTTAAAATCAAACTTGAAGCGGGCTTTGCCAGATGGCTTTCGCCACAAAAAAGGGGCCGAGTGACTCAATGTATTTAGCCGTTTGCTCCGTTTTCCTCATGTCCTGGATGACTCGGGAAAGCGGGTGCAAATCGCGGCTCACAAGCCCCAAAACAAATTCATTGTCGCGCTTGTCCATGCCGTAGCAGGAAAGCCGAATGTCATGGACCAAATCGTGATTACCATATTCAATCCCGATTCTGGCATGCTCCATCAAAACTCGTCCCCGGTCGGCGGCAGGCAAAAGTTCAAATTCGGACTTCCGCCTCAAAGGGTACCAAATGGCCCATGGCCATTGGGGATTCAAAGCGCGCTTTAAGGGCTTGTAAAGAAGCCATTCTTCCAAATTTTCTTCGCGGCCAAGAGAATAGGTTCTCCCAAACATAGTCATTTCTGAATCACGCACAAGTGATGAGAACGCGGGTTGTAAAAATAAATCTCTTGCTGTGGTAACAAAGGTGTCTGGATTTTCACTCATCATCAGAACACCGATGCCCGTTGGATCAACTGCATCCTGGTACAGCACACTTGGCAAAGCATATCCTTTAAGCGCTTGAATGATGGAAGCCGTTGATTTCGCGCCGCGAAATACCTGAAGCTGAATAAAAAGTCTCCGGTCAAGTGTTTGAGTCACGCCATTTTTAGGCGCTCCCTTTTCACGAATATCGAGAGCCTCTTTAACTGCATTGTCCTGCTGAGAATGCATATTAACCTCTTCTTTAAATAATTCCAAAATGTCATCCTGAGCGGCACATCTTGCGAGTGCGGACATCATCGTAGACGGACATCAAGTCCGTCACACTTTTGGAGAGAACCATCAAGTTTCTCCCAAAAAGTGCTCGCGCAACAAGCGCGCAGCGCGATGAGTACTGGCGCACATAATCGTAGGCAACGTCAAAGTTGCCTACGATTAGTGCTGGTGCATTGGCACCTGCATCAGGCGCCGGCAAAAGCGCGAGTGAAGGATCTAGCGATTGCCAGATTCTTCCGCCAAAATACTGGCGGACAAGTTAGTTCGCCCCGCAGAATAAATTTGCGGGGCTCCTTCAGAATGACATTCGGGGGTTAAACCTTCCCGAAAAGTTGGGTAGAGAAATTGAAACCCAAGCGATTTAATTTTCTGATTCGAACATCGCCTGCTTGAAAGCTTTCTCTCTCTGTCATTGCGCGACGACATTCCAAGAGTTGTCGAAGCAATCTCAGAACAGGGATTGCTTCGTCCCGGCTGCTTCGCAGCCAGTCCTCGCAATGACGGAACGCCGCGTGCGAGCCAGCTGTAAAACTCGGAGCGCAAAACTGGTTCATCATCCACGCCCAAATAAATTTGCCCTGACTTTCCGCATTCTAGCAAAAAGTACGCGAGCCTGCCAGCATCGGCAACATGAATGTGATTGGTGTAGCCTTGTGCATCAAGTGACACTAACCCCTTTTCAATTAAATGAAGGGGGTTGCGCCCCGGGCCATAAATCCCGCTCAGACGAAGCACAATGGATGGGAATGGTGATTTGAGCACAAGAGTTTCAGCTTCGAGTAAAATTTTTGCATTTTCAGAATCGGCTTTAGTCGGAGTTGATTCATCGACCCACGCACCATCAAAATCGCCGTAGACACTTGTACTTGAAACCCATAAAAATTTCTTGATTGGACGGTTGCCGAGCGCACAAATTAAATTCCGCGTGGCATCTAGGTAAACGCTTCTGTAATCTGACCGATTTTTTCCGGGAGCCTGACAAGCCACCACATAATCGTAGTCGGACATCAAGTCCGACTTGATTAGTGCTGGCGCAACCAGCGCCGGCACATAATCGAGTGGTGGAAGAGAATCAAAATTCTTAACTTTGAGCAAATCCAAAAACAGAGGTTTAATGCCTGCGCTTTTTATTTCGTCTTCATTTTCACGGCTTCTTCTGATTCCCCAAACCGAGCAACCTTGGCGAGTGGCATAACGACCTAGTTCAAGCCCCAAGTAACCACATCCCGCGATTAAAAGATTCTTTTTCTTCACGAACAAATCTCGTCAGCGCGAGAAATCGCGTCCTGGATTAATTCAAAAAACATAGCCACAATAGACTCGTGTTCAAGAACGGTTGGAACGCGCGCGTATTTCATGCCAGATTGTTCTGCTTTTGAGCGAAGCTCGATGTCCAAATCAAATAAAGTTTCCGCATTGTCACACAAAAAACCGATGGGCAGCGTCACGACTTGTGAAATACCCTTGGCGCGAAGCGTTTTAAGACACTCTTCTGCAGGCGGGCCAAGCCACGGCTCGCTTGGACTTCCACTTCTTGATTGGTAGCCAATGCTCCAAGGAAATGTGCTTCCAAGCAATTCCATTACTTTTGCGCTGGATGAATGAATTTCTTGGGCGTAAGAACTGGATGAAGCCATCTGAAGTGGAATTGAATGTGCTGTAAATAGAATATGTGTGCTCTGAGGTGTTAAGTCACCAAGTGTGGAAAGGGTTTTCTTGAGTTGGTCTGTGTGTGCTTCAATAAACAAGGGGTGTTCGTGCCAGGATTTTAAAAAATGGTATTCAAGATTCGTGGCGTCAGATTCTATTCTGGCTTGGTTCAAACTTTCAAGGTAACGCTCGTAACTTGCCTCGGACCTATGAGGTGCAAGTACAATTCCAATGCCGCGTTTGAGGCCACTTTTCTTAATTGAAAGAAGGGCATCCTTTAAAAATGGGTGCCAATTTCTCATTCCGGTGTAAATCGGAATTGTCAAATGCGACAGAGCTGCGTGACGCTTCAAACGTTCCCAGAAATGAAATACCCGTGTATTGTAAGGAGAGCGTCCGCCAATTTCTTCGTAGTGGCGGCACACTTCCCGAAAGCGGCTTTCCGGAATGTTTCGGCCTGAAGTGACCTGTCTTAAAAAAATGGGGACTTCGTCAGGCGCTCTAGGGCCGCCAAAACCGATTAACAGAATGTGGTCTAGATTCATTGTTTGTTATTTGTTCGTCATGATTTTGTGGGCGGGTTCAGAACCCGCCCCTATAGATATTTCCTTGAAAATTTTCTCTGCAACGGCCTCAGCTTGTGCGACGCAATCAGGAATTCCAATTCCCCTGTATGCATTTCCGGCGAGGCAAAGTTGAGGAATTGTTTTCAATTGTTCTTCAATCGCCATTACTCGCTCCAAATGACCCACGCGGTATTGCGGCATTGAATTTGGAAAGCGCTGAATCAAGCAATGTTCCGGCGATGTTTTAATCCCAAGCAGCTCACGAAGCTCGGCAAGCACGCTTAAGCGAAGCGACTCATCGTTTGAGCCCAAAATACTTTTTGCGCAAGCGCCGCCGAGAAATACCCGAAACAGTACAAAATTTTCTGGAGCCCGGTCAGCAAATTTAAAGCTTGAGAAGGTGCATCCGATGATTTTCCTCTTTTCAATTTCAGGTACCACAAAACCAAATCCTTTTTCCTTCATTTGGGTGAATCGACTTCCGCAGAGTTCATCACTGCGGTATGCAAGATTAACGGTCGCCGCCGATTCGTAAGGAATAGATTCAAGCAAAGAAGAAAGTGAAGGACTCTGCGCAGAAACAAGCTTTGCAGCTTCATAAGCTGGAAGCGCGAGGCATAGCCAATCACTTGTAATTACTTCCCTCTCTTGTATGTCATTCTGAGGCGAAGCCGAAGAATCTAGCGAACTTAGATCCTTCGCGGAGTTTACCCTGAGCGCTAGATCCTTCACTCGCGCTTTTGCGCACTCGCAAGACGTGTCGTTCAGGATGACACGCGAAGGGCTCAGGATGACATTTTTTGGGGGGGATTTTACTTTCTGTAATTCGATTTTCCACTCGCCCCCCGAAAAATGAATTTTTGAAACGCGCGTATTTTTCCTAATGGAATCGGGAGGCAGTTTGCGCTCAAGCGCGCGGACTAATGTTTCCATTCCATTTCGAAAAGATTGAAAGAGACTGTAACGGGGACCGCTCGCTTCCTTCTGTGCGCCATTTTCAGCATCTTTTTCCAAAAAAGATTTTAAAATACTTCCGTGCTCCTGCTCCATTTTTTGAAATTTTGGAAGTGTGGCGGCGACACTCAGTTCTTCAGTATTCCCTGCGTAAATTCCGCCAATCATCGGTTGGGCAATGCGGCGAAGTGCCTCGCTTCCAAATCTGCGCCGCACAAAACTTGCAACACTTTCATCTTCATTGCTTTTTCTTTTTGGGACAAAAGGTTCTAGCGCCATCCGCATTCTGCCTCCAAAACTCACAAGAGGCATTGAAATTAAAGATGAGGGACGCGTCGGAGCGAGCAAATAAAATCCCTTTGGCACCTGCGTCAGTTTTCCGTGACGAACAATAAAACTTCTTCTAAATTTTTCCTGAGTTGAGATTAGTTCGTCTTGAATGCCAAGTCTTTGGGCGAGACTCGCGACAAAATTTTTTTCTGTAAGAAAAGAATCTGGCCCGCCCTCAAAAATAAATCCATTTTGTCTTGTGGATTGAATAACGCCGCCCAAACGGTCGCTTGCTTCAAGAAGAGTGATGGAGAGAGGAAATTTTTGACGAGCGGAAAGTTCAATCAGTCGGTGGGCGGTAGCAAGTCCCGTAATTCCCCCGCCCACAATGACTACCTGAGTCCCAATGCTACGATTCGTAAACACTAAACCCCCTCACCGCCCGCTTGCATCGCTTCCCTCTCCCCCTTAAGGGGGAGAGGGTAGGGTGAGGGGGAGAAGCGACTCATTTGATGAACATATTCGACCAGCGCAATCACGTGCTCAGGTGGCGTCATTGGAAGGACGCCGTGGCCCAAGTTAAAAATATGCCCCTTTCGTCCCGCAGCTTGGCACAGAATTTTTTTGGCGTGACTTTTGATTTCATCGAGTCCCGCACACAAAACGGCCGGGTCGAGATTTCCTTGAATTCCAACGTCGTGACCCATTTCATTCCAAGCTTGATCAAGCTCCACACGAAAATCAACTCCAATCACATCCCCTCCGGCTTCGCGCATTTCTTTTAAAAATGCAGCGGTTCCCGTTCCAAAATGAATGACGGGCGCGGCTTTTTTAAGCCCCTCGATGACAGATTTCGTGTGCGGCAGAACAAAAGTTTTGTAATCACCCGGACTCAAGCACCCCACCCAACTGTCAAAAATTTGAACTGCGTCTGCGCCCGCTTCAATCTGAAGCGCGAGAAATTGAGTTAGCCCGCGGCTTAACTTTTGCATCAACGCGTGCCACGCACCTGGGTCGCGGTACATTAATTGTTTTGTCCGGAGAAAATTTTTAGATCCTCCGCCTTCTAATAAGTAGGAGGCGAGCGTAAAAGGTGCGCCGCTAAAACCAAGAAGCGGAATTTTTGGACTCAGCGCGCGCCTTGTGAGCCGGATGGCTTCAAACACAAATGCGAGGGATTCCTTGGGATTGATTTCTCTGAGTGCATCAGCGTTGTTTGCGTTTAGGGTGTCACTAGAAATGACAGGCCCTTCTTCTCCCGAATAATCCAGCTCAAAACCGAGCGACTCGGCGGGAAGAAGTAAATCTGAAAAAATAATGGCTGCGTCTGCCTTAATTTTTTCCTGAGCGAGCACTGTCACCTCAGCGCAAAGTTCGCTATTTTTGCAAAGCTCAAGGAAAGAAACTTTGTTTCGAATGTCGCGGTACTCTTTTAAATAGCGGCCAGCTTGCCTCATAATCCAAATGGGCGTCACTTCTGTTTCTTCAAGCCGGCAAGCTTTTAGAAATAACATGTCATTCTGAGGCGAAGCCGACTTGTCCGCCAGCAATATGGCGGAAGAATCTAGTAAACTTAGATCCTTCGCGGAGTTTACCCTGAGCGCTAGATCCTTCACTTCGTTCAGGATGACACGCGAAGGGTTCGGGATGACAACGCCTTTCTTAGCATCTTCGTTTTCTATTTTTTTTCGCACAGAAAAAATTGTGGTTTTAGCTAGTATTAATTCTTTAGAATGTGCCGCTGTTTCAGAAATCAGAGGTCCCATCTTGGGATGCGTGGGCTCAAAATCAACTGGAAGACCATTTTCCAGAATGGTTTCGCTCGTCGTTGGACCAACCGAAGAAATCACAATGCGGCCAAGAGCCGCACGAAGCGGCGTCTCAAGCCCTGCTTTTGAAGCAAATTGAATGAGATGGCGCACCTGGGCTGCATTAGTAAATAAAATAATTGAGATTTCTCCGCTAATTATTTTTTGAATTGCCTGAAGAAGCGGAGCTGTGTCATCTGGAAAAGTCCAGCGGTACACCGGAATTTGTTCCACTCGCGCACCGCGTTTCTTAAGCGCTGTTAAAAGCAAATCATTGGCAATTCCGTACTCCTGAATGGCTACTGTGCGGCCTTCGAGCGAAACACTTCTTTCGCTTAAATCCAGAGCTTCAAGAATTTCGCGCCACGTATTGGGCTCCGGAACATGAATTGAAATTGGAATTTGATATTCCTTAAGCACTCGCGCGGGTTTTGGGCCGCGCGCAACGATGACCAGCGTGCTTAATTTTTGAATCAGCACTCCGGATGAATCTTGTTTAGAAAGAAAATCAAGCAACATTCGGGTGCCTACACCCGTCATTAAAATCAGAACATCTATTTTGCCTTCGGAGAGCTTTTTTTGAAAAGCGGATATTGCTGGATTACTTGTGAGTGGGACTTCCTTGAGTGAAGGCGCCTGAACTACTTTTCCTCCATAACGCTCAATACTTTGAGCCATTACCTCCGCCATCCGGCTCTCAAAACAAACGACGGAGACGCCATTAAAATTCGCCCGGGCTTGTGTAGATTCCGCATTTTGGTTTGCCATAAAGTTCTTTATTCTAACACAAGTTAGAAAGCCTGAATATGCACCCCTCTCTCAAAAAAATGATTGACCAGAGCGCTCAGATGGGGTAAAAACTGCGCGGGCAAAGTAAAAAATAAAATGGCTAAAATTAAAACTCCAATTATTTACGCAAGCATCATCATTGCCTCCGCAATTTCTCTGAGTACAATTGGTTTTACGCACGACCAAGTTGTCTCCGCTTGTATTTTTCTCATGATTGTCTGCGGAACGCTTTTTTATTGGAAGTTCAGGCTAACATTCGCATTCGCCGGAATCGCATCACTCCTCTTTTTTAATCTCCTTGACGTCCCGCATGTTATTGAGCACGCGGGGCTCGACATTATTCTGTTCCTAGTTGGAATGATGTGTGTCGTCGGCCACCTAGAAGAAAAACGCTTTTTTGAATACCTCATCGCCAAAGTGGTGGACCAAATCGGCCACCACGCTTATTTGTTAATCGGAGCGCTGATGGCATTTGCCACCCTTTCAGCGGCGCTTGTCGATGAGGTCACCTCCATTCTCTTTATGATGGCAACTGTATTTCACCTAACCAAGCGTTACCGAGTAAATCCAATCCCTTTTTTGCTTATGATTGTCTTTGCAACCAATATTGGCTCAAGCGCAACGGCAGTAGGCAATCCAATTGGTGTGATGATTGCACTCAGAGGCGGTCTCAGTTTTTCTGATTTTCTCCGGTGGGCAACGCCAATTGCGCTTGTCGCGCTCGCCATTTGTATTTTGCTCTGTTTTGTGATTTTCAAAAAAGCAATCGATGAACTCGGCAAGCACATGAAGGCGGAAGTCAAGGAAGAACGTGAACTCACTCACGTTCATTTTAAGAAAAGTGACATTGCCATTTGCTGGATTTATTTTCTCGCAACTGTTGCCTGCCTTGTGTCTCACCACGCGCTTGAAGAATTACTCGGGCTTCAAAAAAATACGCTTTTGCTTGGCGTAGCACTTGCCGCAGGTTCTGTTGCTGTTCTGTTAAATGCGGAAAATGCTCGTGAATTTTTTACGAAGCGCGTCGATTGGTGGACGCTCACTTTCTTTATGGCGCTTTTTGCCTCAGTAGGAACGCTTCGCTACACGGGAGTCACTGACCGCATTGCGCACGGAATGATTCAATCCGCGGGCGGGCAACCAATTGTTCTTTTTTCTGTTTTTAGCGCCGCCATTGGCTTGCTTACCGGCTTTATGGACAATGTGCTTGCCGTTGCCACGTTCATTCCAATCCTTGAGGACATTCAAAAGGCTGGAGTTTTTATTTTCCCATTCTGGTGGGCGATGCTCTTTAGTGGAACCATGTACGGAAATCTCACCGTCATTGGAAGCACTGCCAACATTGTGGCGATGGGAATGCTTGAAAAAGATTACCAAAAAAACATTGGGTTTATGGAGTGGTTAAAGCCCGGCTTTATTGTTTCAACCGTTACACTCGTCGTCTCTCTTGTCCTGCTTTATCTCCAACTCCCCTTGATGCCGCATTAGCGGCACAAACCTTCTTAACCCAATCTTTCTTTTAGAATTAGTTGCGATGCCTGGAGGGTATGTCCAAGCGTTTGAAGACAACGAACGCTTATTTCATAAAGCAACCTATTGCTTTTTTCTCTTCATAATTTTAGCCGCGCTCGTCTTTCGGCAAGCAAATCCAAATAGGATTTTTTCATTTCCTCGCTTAGAAAACTTTGGCGAATCAGGCGGTCCCATTCAGGAAATGCGTCTTGCAATTTTCTAAGACAAGTTTGGATGGCTTTTTCATCCAAACCCAAACGCTCATGACCAAAATAGTTCACCAAATGATTATGAGTCAGTTTGGATTTCTTCCCCATAAGCGGCACAGCAAGTTCTTCTTTTGATTTTCCTGAAGTCGCAATCGTGCTGTTTAAAAGATCATAAGCCGGAGCAAGTTTAAAAACCTGATTATCCTCTGAAAAAAGAGAAAAGTTTTTGGCGTGCATGTCTTCATTGCCCGTCAAAAAACAGAAAATGACTCTGAGGAAAAATTTGCGGCATTCGAGTGCGGGAAAAGTGGTGCGCATTTGAACCACATTGGCAAAGCTCTCCATTGAGGTATTGTATTTAACTTCCCTCGCCAAACCGAGAAGCTGTCCAAAATCTTCCAGATATAATTTTGCACTTTTTTTGCGGTCAAACCGTTTGATAAAATAAGTACGGGTCCCACCCTTTGCGTAAACTAATCCATGCACAGGCACTTCAATGCCCACCGCTGCTGCAAGTCGCATGGTCAAGTCTTCATTCTCCGGCACTTCACGATAACCTGCAGGCGCAGGTTTTAAAATATAAGTTCCTCCGCGATCCACAATTTTGAACCGGCCTGCCGAAACAGCAAGTTTGGCGCTCAGCTTAACCTGCACGCCCTGGATTGACATTTTTCCTGCACGAGCCGCAGCTTCTTCCCGTTGTTCTTCCACAGTCAGATTGAGTGGTTCAAGTTTTTTGAGCTGAGGAGAAAGAAGTTTCAAACCCTTCGGAGAATAATGCTCACCGGCCGGAATCTCACTGTAAGTAATGGCGCACAGTGAATTTTGTAGTCCCGTAGACGAAATACTGTGAGAAGTATTTTTATGATTCACGCCACTTCTCCACAGTTACTGCCCCAACAAGATCACGTCCCACAGCTAAAAGTTGACTAAAATAATTGCGGCGGTCAATTTTAGTTCTTCTTAAAAACGCCTCAAGATTCACGCCTTCTGGAAGCAAGCCATCAAAAAAAGATGGAAATTCTTTAAATTCAAATCGTTCTTTTTCGCGCGGCATAGTCCGCGAGATTGAAGGGCCTTTGTAATCTTTGTTGTATTCAAAAACATAATGTTCACTCTCTTCGGTTAAAATACCTGCGGGACGGCTATTGAAAAAAACCTGAGCTTTTCTCATTCTTTAGTTTCCTTCATGGCTTGCAAAAGCGGACTGAGTAAACGAACTTCAATATTCAAAGCGTCGAGAATGTGCAGCAAGGTGTCCACTTGAATTGTCATTTTACCGTGCTCGAGGTCAAAGATAACGGTTTTCCCGACACCCGCAAGTTCCGCAAGCGCTGTCTGGGATAATGAGCTTTTCTTGCGATGCGTGCGCACGAGCTCAGGAATTTCTTTTTTGAATTTATCGATATTTTTCATTATTCTTAGCCTTATTGAGTATAATACTGCTTTAACAGTAAATTATATTAGTTTTATCCATATTTCAAGAAAAAATAGCGCAAAATGATAACTTTTTACTGTTTCAAAAGTAAATTTAGCTTATTTTAATCTGATTATTGGTTTGTAAGTTTTAAAAACTTAAATTATTACTGTCTAGGCAGTAATTTATTGTCTTAAATCTAAAAACTGTCCACTATAATAAATTCTTCTTGGTTTTTTTATTACCAAATCCACGGAATTAATTTTTTTACTTTCCGGCAATAAAGTTGATAATCCTCTCCTAAATTTCGCTTTAACAACCCTTCTTCCAATCGTATGCGGCGACGAAATGCCAGAGGCAGTGCAACAATCGCTACAAGAGTTGAGAACCAAGCATGTAAAAAAAGAGGTCCAAAAAGATAAGTTAGCATGGCTCCTGCATAACTGGGGTGTCTCACAAAACGGTATGGTCCGGAGCAAATGATTTTTTGATGTGATTCGACTTTGATGTGCCAAGTGAAAAATTTCCCCAACGTCGCTACGGCCCAGGTTCTAAGGACGAGTCCCGACAACATGAAAATTAGGGAAATCCAGGCGAGCCCATCCCACTCAAAACTTCGCGGGTACTGAAGATAAGCGGCCTCCATAATTGCTAGAACCTGCGTCAGGCTGCAAGACCAGAGGATTTGAGATGCTGTATTTCTGTCTTCCGTGGGAGCAGACCGGTCAAAGGGCTTGTAAGACGGTTGAAATAAATGAGCAAAGACCCCGATTGCAAACATCAGCCAAAGCTGCAAAGCAAACACCGCATCTGCATTTCCTAGAGCAGGAACAATTACAATGATGAATGAAAATAGGATTCCCTGGATCAATCTCTGAATCATTACGCTCTTTCTTTGATTTCTACAGTTTTAACAATTGCTTTCGTGTCTTCAACGCTCGCTTCTGGACAAAGAATACGCCACTTGTACTGGATGTCCCTTTTTCCTGACTCCATAAACTTCCGGTATTCTGCCTCTGCCCATCCACAGCGCATCAGAAACAAGCAAGGCCATTCAAGACGTTTAGATTTGCGTTTCTCAGCATACTCCACATTCACTTTTGCAAGCATTTGATCAATGAAAGGGAGAATTTCATCCTTTAAAATTTTGTCGGTGGGGATGTTTGACCTTAATTCCATAAAAAGAATGTAGCGGCCTGTTTCAAAATCGGGCGTTGCCCGGAATTGTTCGATGCCAAGATTGAATCGCTGCCTCGTTTCATCAATCGCTAATAAAAAATGATTGGCGTGCATTTTCTCGCCTGTAATGTTTGTCATGTCCCGACCTTTACGCACAAAGGCCAGAAGTGGAGTCTTTTGATAAAAGCCGGTTACTTCTATAATGTCATTGATGTCGTAGCGGTAAAGGCCGCTGGAAGTGGTTAATACAATCGCATAACGCTTTCCTTGTTCAAGTTCGTGACAAGAAAGCACGGGTGGTTTTTGAGTTCCGTGGGCCTCTTCAGGGACAAATTCGTAATAATTTGTTTGAATTGTGAGAATGCCTGAAGACGTGTGGTCTTGATAAGGCATTGTGATATGCGCTTCGCTCGCCATATAACCAATGTCGCGAACCGGGATGTCTCCATATTGAGCCGACAGCTTTTGCGCTTGAATTCCAACGCTTCCACCAAGCCAACAAGCGAGTAAACGAAGTTCTGGCCACACATCACGTGGCCGAAGAGTGCCGGTTTTTTCAAGAACTTGTTCCAAAAACTTTGCGCGGTGGGGATTGGGCGCAAGGTAACTGGATGGAATTTCTAGCTTGATGTCTTTTCCGATTGCCCCATCATGAACCGAGCGAATCATTTCTTCTGCATGCTTGGCTACGACTTCTGCCAATCGAATAAAGGTGCTGGGGTTCGGCGTCAAAAGAAAAGAAATCTTTTTGGCGATGGCGAATCTTGCAATGAGAAAATAACGCGTTTCATAATCCTTGATTTCTGAAACGCTTTCGGGAATTGCGTAAAATTGCCGTATGAATTGCGGGATGCGATTAAAAATCATGCCGGAAGCACTGCCAAAAGGCACGCCTTGCTCAGTTTTTCCTTCGACTGGCGGACAAACAATCGCTGCCCTAAAGTGATCCAAAAATTGCGGGTGACCCTCTAATGCCCTGTAATACCATTGCCCAATGAGATTTATTTCTTGGTTTTGATTTTCGAGTGTTACAGGAATGTATTTCGGTTCTCCGGTAGTGCCGCTTGTGACATTGAATCTAATTGGGTCGTCAATCGTCAAAATTGATTTTTTGCCTGAGAGAATGTGATTGACATAAGGACGAAATGCTTCAAACTCCCGAATAGGAACTTGAGCTTTATATTCCCGCTCTGAACGAATACCTGAAAAGCCATGGGTTTTCCCAAATGCGCTGGCCGCATTTTTCCTTAACAGCCTAATTAAAAAATCAGACTGCGTCTTTTGAACGTTTCTTGCCGCTTGGTCAAAAGAAAATCGGCTGGATGATCCATATAATCGAATCAAACTATTGATCACGAGACTCATCAAACTTTTCCACATTCGATTACTTTATCAACATACTTTCTTAAGATTTCTTCACGGACGCGAACCCCTAATCCCTCACCACGCAAGACAGGCGCCTTACCGCCGTGTCCAAAATTAATTTTTTCATCTCCAATATCTTCCGTAAGAAGCATGGTTCCGTAAGACCCTTCGACAAAATCAACCCTGTCTAAATAAGCGGCTACATGACGCCCCGCCGCAGATAAAATGACGGTCTCGCCTACCTGCGCACCTAATTGTAATTTGATGCCGGCTTCTTGAGCCAATCGAGCGATTTGTAATGTCCTCAAGATTCCACCGCATTTTGAAATGCGGAGATTAAAAAAATCACAGGCCTTAGCAGAAATTAGTTGCTCAGCATCTTCAACTGTGACAAGAGATTCATCTGTCATAATCGGAATTTTTAATTCGGATTTTAATTTCGCAAGGTCGGATGGATTTCCTCTTGGAATGGGTTGTTCGACGCAATCAATCCGGATATCTGAAAGCCCGTTTAAAATTTTTGCCGCTCCATTAAGTGAAAAAGCGCCGTTTGCATCTATTCTGATTGAAGCGTCCTTTCCCATTGTCTCGCGAACCGCCAAAAGTCGTTTGCGGTCGTTCTTTCCATCTATTTTAACTTTTACCTGAGTGATTCCAAATAGTTTGAAATATTTGGCGACTTGAATCACTTTTTCTGTAGCGCTTGCTGTAATAACGCCGCTGTAAATTACGGTTGTCCTCCTCGGAGGAAGAATTTTTGAAAGAGAAAGTTTTTGATTCTTTAAAAGGCAATCGACCAAAGCCAATTCAAAAGCGGCGCGCGCTGCATTCCACGCAACTACTCCTTGAGCTCTTTTGTCAGGAAGTGACCGCTCCATACTAGCCAGAGATTGAATGGGATTAGAATTTTGAGAAATTTCGAAGTCATCTATTCGGGCAATGGCTGGCCATAAAACCTTTTGCATATATTCCAAACTGCTTTCAACCGTCTCTCCGGTAACATAAGGACGGGCCAGACCTTCTCCGTAGCCGGTCACGCCATTTTCTGCAGTTAGGCGCACAACGATTGAATCTGAAAATGTCCTTGTCTTTGCAGTATGTCTAAAAGATTCGACGAAGGGGATTTTTAAAGCAAGGAGGGTGGCGCTTACAATTCTCATTCGACTTAATTGATCATTCCGGTCTGCCGCGCCAAAGCAATCTCACCGAAATATCGTTTGATGAAGACGTTTTCGCGGAAGGTGAGTTCAAGGATGGATTCAAAGTGGGATTGATCAAACTGATAATACTTCACATACTCCACGATGGAATCAAGCTGTTCTTCGGCATGCCGAATGTCCACTTCTGAATGATGGGAGAACCATTCAAGACCCTCTTTTGAAATTCCTCGATGCTTTTCAAGGAACTTGGCCATTCGGTTTGAGAGATGAGATAACATCCATTCGAAGGAAGCCGTCTCAAGCAGGGCGCTCAATCCAATTTCTTTCATAGTGCCGTAGAGAATTTGTTCAGACGTCATTCTTTTTAATTCTTCTTGAGCCAGAATTTCTAATTGCTTAATACCTTGATCATTAAAGCCTGCATGCTTGGCCAACTTGACGAGTAACTGCGGATGAGGCAAACCTTCTTCATCAAGACCAAGTTCTTCAAGCATATTGTGTTTTACTTCATCAACGCTTTCGGGAGGAGCAACAGAAAAAAGAAAAGCTAGAATTTGAGGACTCCGAAGATGAGTTTTACAAACATTGGCAATAAAATCATCATGCGCCTTTTTATTGGCTCGGCCGCTCTCTAAGGCTTGAAACCCCTCAGAAGAAGTTAATGCCTCAGTTTGCTTTGCATATTCCGATTCTACTTGTGACCTAACCGACATCATTCCCTCCTTTTGGCGCTTGTGTATTATAAAGTTGTATCGGCCAAATCCTTAAAGCAAATTAGGGCTTGAGTTCTGCAAATTTTTGAATCAATTCTCCTCTCCCCTTTCTTAAGGGAGAGGGGCAGCGCTTGCTTTCATTAAATGATTTATGCGTAGCAAGCACAGTCCTCACCTTCAACTTATTTTTCACAGAGGGTGAGGACAGGGCGAGTGTTTGCCGCTGAATCGGAACTGCTTTTTTTTGGATGCGCCCCTTAGAAAATACCTGTCTTGTGAACAGCCCTAACTCCATGTAAAATTTAGCTTATGAACATTCATGAAATCAGCCGTACAGGCTTCGAATCTATTTTTACCTGCGAAGACAAGGCCTCAAAACTGCGAGCAGTCATTTCCATTCACAGCTCGCGGCTTGGTCCTGCGCTCGGTGGAATTCGAGTGCATTCCTATGCAAGTGAAGAGGAAGCCATTCAAGATGCCATGAGACTTTCAAAGGCAATGTCTTACAAATCGGCGGTGGCTCATTTAAAACTGGGGGGCGGAAAAGCCGTCATCATCGGCGACCCCGCGAAAGACAAAACCCCAGCGTTGCTCGGCGCGATGGGAAAATTTGTCAATGCGCTCAAGGGCCGTTATTATGCCGCAAAAGATGCGGGAATTAATACTGAAGATTTAGTCATAATTCGCGGCGAGACAGAATTCGTAACCGGCCTCCCTGAGTCGCTTGGTGGAAGCGGAGACCCTTCACCATGGACTGCAAAAGGGATTCTCTATGGAATGCGCGCCTGCATTGAGGAAGCGCTGTGTCAAAAAAGTTTCAAGGGTTTGCATGTGGCCATTCAAGGCGTTGGGCATGTGGGACACGGGCTTGCACAACTGCTCCGCAAAGAAGGAGTGGAGCTCACGATTTCTGATTTAAATTCTGATTCTCAAAAAGAAGTTGGTTCGGAATTAGAAGCGCGCGTAGCTGAGCCCGCAAAAATTCATTTGGTTAACTGCCACATCTTCGCTCCCTGCGCGCTTGGTCACGCAATCAACCCGGGCACCAGCGCAAAACTAAATTGCAAAATTGTGGCGGGTGCTGCCAACAATCAATTGAAGGATGAAAAACGCGAGGGAGAAACTCTTTTGCGCCGGAAAATTCTGTATGCTCCGGATTACATTCTAAATGCGGGAGGGGTTATTAATATTTACGTGCGCGATATTTTAAAGGAAAAAAACCCTGAGCCGTGGATTCAAAAAATCGAGGACTCGCTTAAAACAATTTTTTCAATTTCAAAGAAAGAATCAATTCCAACCGCGCTCGTGGCAAACCGACTCGCAGAACAAATTCTCACGACCGGAAGCAGCCGCGGCCACTCGCTGCGCAGTTAATCCCACTCGAGCGTGCCGCCAACCTGATATTCGGTGACACGTGTTTCAAAAAAGTTTTTTTCCTTTCTGAGGTCAATAATCTCGCTCATCCAAGGAAAAGGGTTGGGGGTGTTGAACTGCTTGGGAAGATTTAATTTTTCAAGGCGGCGATCTGCCACATGCTTGATGTAATCATCGAGCATGCCATGGGTCATACCCAAAAGACCATTGGGCAGACAATCCTGTCCAAATCTGATTTCTAGCTCCACTCCGCGGCGGATTTTTTGAACCGCTTGATCTTGAAATTTTTGTGTCCAAATATCTGGATTTTCTTCCTTGATGGTGTTGATGAGATCAAGCCCAAAATTAAGATGCATGCTCTCGTCTCTCAAAATGTACTGTACCTGCTCGCATGCGCCTGGAAGCCGGTTTGTCCGTCCAAAAGACAAAAGCATGACAAAGGAAGCGTAAAAGAAAATACCTTCCATAATGGCGGAATAACCGATTAAATTGTCGAGCAGTTTTTGACGGCCGTGAAAAGATTCGGTTTCAAAACCCGGCTTAATGAGGTCGACGGTTAAACGCGCTTCAAATTCGTCTTTGTCATGAATCGAGGGAATTTCCCGGTACATGTTGTACATTTCCCCTTCATCCATGCCAAGCGATTGAGGAATGTATTGGTATGCATGTGTGTGAATAGCTTCTTCAAACGCCTGTCTTAAAAGATATTGGCGGCATTCGGGAGCTGAAATATGGCGGTAAACAGCAAGCACAAGATTATTGGCAACAAGTGTGTCAGCCGTCGTAAAAAATCCGAGTGTGCGCTTAATGACACGCATCTCCTCTTCGCTAAAAGCACCACCTTTCCATTGTTCAATATCGCGCTGCATGGAAATTTCCTGTGGCATCCAGTGATTCGCGCAAGCATCCAAGTAATACTGCCACGCCCACGTGTATTTAATTGGAACGAGCTGATTGACGTCGACTGCTTTGTTGTTAATGATTCTTTTATCTTCGGCTCGGCATCGTTTATCCGTCATTACAATTACATCTGACATATTGTTTTACCTTTCTTTCAACTAGTACTCTGTAACATTAATTACTGTCTATGGAACAGAGTACTGTACCTTGTTCCTTTAAAAAACGAGCCTTTAATTATTAATGTGACAAGGTACTAGCCTGGCCTGTCATTCTGAGGCGCCCCTACGAGGTCCCGTAGGGAAAGCCGACTTGTCCGCCAGCACTGTGGCGGAAGAATCTCGCGTTTGCTAGATCCTTCGCCCTATGGGCTCAGGATGACAAACTCTAAAGTGAACTTCATGAGGCTAAATAATGCTCTACTGACAAGCCTCGCACTCCCCATCTCCATTTAAGTTCAAGTCACAGGTTTCCCCCTGAACTGGTTCTTCCTCTTGAACAGCAGAAGCAAGCTCTGCCGGAGCGAGTCCCGAAGGAGCAAGTGAAATCCCAGCTTCCTTTTGAAGTCTCTGCTTGAGACCGAGCGGGTCGCCGTACCGATTAGCGTCCACAGTTGATTTTTCAACCCGCGTCGCGCCAAGAGAACGCAAATAATAAGTGGTTTTAAGCCCCTTTTCCCATGCCATGAGATACATGTTGTGAAGTTTTTTGCCGCTTGGCTCTGCAAGATAAAGATTGAGTGACTCGCCCATGTCAATCCACTTCTGGCGCCTGCTTGCGCATTCAATAATCCATTCGTACCCAATCTCAAACGCAGTGGCGTACCGGTCCTTGACCACCTGCGGAATACGGTCAATCTCCTGGAGATTGCCGTCAAAATACTTAAGGTCCTCTACCATTTTCTGGTCCCAAAGACCGTAGGCTTTAAGCTCGCCAACCAAATAAGGATTGATGACGGTAAATTCGCCTGAGAGATTGCTCTTCACAAATAAATTTTTGTACGTCGGTTCAATTGATTGAGTGACGCCGGTAATATTGGCAATGGTTGCAGTAGGAGCAATGGCCATTGTGTTGCTGTTGCGCATCCCGTGCTGTTTGATGGATTCACGGACAGGCGTCCAGTCGAGCCGCTTGCTTCTGTCCATAGTCAAGTAACCAGACCGCTCTTGTTCCAGAATTGCAACTGTGTCGATGGGTAAAAGTCCTCTATCCCACTTGGAGCCGGGAAAACTTCGGTAGGAACCGCGCTCCCGCGCAAGTTCACTTGATGCCAAAATTGCGTGGTAGGAAATGAGCTCCATACTTTCATCCGCGAACTCAATGGCCTCTCGCGAAGCATAGCTCATTCCCTGAATGTAAAGCGCGTCCTGAAAACCCATAAGCCCAAGCCCAACCGGCCGATGATTTTCATTTGAAGTTTTGGCTTCACGCGTTGGGTAATAATTGATGTCGATGACATTGTCGAGCATCCGAATTGCTGTTTTTACCGTCCGGGCAAGCAAATTGTGGTCAAGCCCAGCTGCAGTAACGTGAACGGCGAGATTGACTGAGCCCAAATTACAAACTGCTGTTTCATCTTTAGAAGTATTGAGTGTAATCTCGGTACATAAATTCGAACTATGAACTACCCCAATATGATCTTGCGGGGACCGGACATTGCAAGGGTCTTTAAATGTAATCCATGGATGCCCTGTTTCAAAAAGCATGCTCAACATTTTTCTCCAAAGCGTGACGGCAGGAATCACTTTCGACTGCCGAAGAAGACCTTTGCGCGCTTTTTCTTCGTATTCCTGATACCGCTTCTCAAACTCACTGCCGTATAAATCATGAAGGTCAGGAGCTTCATTTGGGCTTAAAAGCGTCCACTCGCCATTCTGAAGTACTCGTTTCATGAAGAGGTCTGGAATCCAGTTTGCAGTGTGCATGTCATGGGTGCGTCTGCGGTCATCACCTGTATTTTTGCGGAGCTCAAGAAATTCTTCGACATCCAGGTGCCAGCATTCGAGGTAGCCGCATACCGCGCCCTGACGTTTTCCACCCTGATTGACAGCCACTGCGGTGTCATTGGCCACTTTCATAAATGGAATGACGCCCTGACTGTTTCCATTTGTTCCTTTAATATGAGAGCCCATTGCACGAACAGGCGTCCAGTCATTACCAAGACCACCGCTCCATTTTGAAAGAAGTGCATTGTCCTTAACACATTTAAAAATGTGGTCTAGGTCATCTCCAACAGTTGTTAAAAAGCACGAGGAAAGCTGGGGGTGAAGTGTTCCTGCATTAAAAAGTGTTGGGGTTGAAGACACGAAGCGGAAGGTAGAAAGAATGTCATAAAATTCAATCGCTCGTTCATTTTTCTGGTCACCTTCGCGAATTGCAAGTCCCATCGCAACCCGCATCCAGAATGTTTGAGGCGCTTCAAGCCTGCGGCTATTTTCATGAATGAAGTAACGGTCATAAAGGGTTTGAAGGCCCATGTACGTGAACGCGAGGTCACGCTCTGGCCGTAGTGCTGCGCCAAGACGAATCAGGTCAAACTGAAGAAGTTCCGGCATCAACCGGCCGCACTCTACTGCAAACGCAATGTTACGGCTGAACACCTCTGGATAAAGCTGTGTCATCTCTTTAAAAGAAATGATTTTGTCCGAAACATCTCGGTACACTTTGCGAAGCAGAATCCTGCCCGCCACGTAATTGTAGGTAGGCTCAAATTCAATCATCTGCCGCGCGGCAAGCAGCGCAGCTTCTGAAATATCACTCACTGACATGCCGTCGTAACAATTTACGAATGTTTTGACAAGCAATTCATCAATAGACACGGAATCTTCAAGCCCATGACAAGCTTCGGCAATTAGGAATTTGATTCGTTCAATGTCGAGATGTTCTTTGGTTCCATCAGAATGTTTGACTAAAATTTTCCTTTGCGGAATTGGAGTGGGTTCGGGAGGTTTTCCTTGAGCCTCTTCTTCCCGTTTGCGCTTGCGGTCTTCCCGGTAAATAATGTAGCGGCGCGCCACATCCAAATACCCTTTTTCCATCAGCGTAATCTCAACCAAATCCTGAATGTCTTCAATATGAACTGTTTTGACCTGAGGATCTCCTGATTTCAAAATTGCTACCACTTGGTCTGCTACTTCAAGCACCTTGCTTCGTGTCTCAGAAGAAAGTACGCTTTCGCCTTTCGTGACTGAAAATGCGTGCCCAATCGCAATTGCGATTCTTTCCGGTTTAAATGAGACCGCTCTGCCATCCCGTTTTTGAACCGTAATGCGCTCCGCCTCAAAACGTTTAAGTTCTTGCTCATACCGGTAGCGGGCATACCCTTCAGCAATTTCAGCTAATCCGCTGCGGCGCAATTCCTGAACCACGGCGTTTTGGATGTCCTCTATGAATAAGACAGGGCTTGCTTGGGCTTGCTCTTCGCACCACCCGGCCACACGGCTTGTCACTTCTTCCACCTTAGCTTTCCAATCAGACTCAAGCTCCGCCTCATGGGGAATACTTAAATGGGCTTTGCATGCTGCTTCAATTGCTTTAAAAATCCGGACTTCAAAGAAAGGGACTTGCTGACCACTACGTTTTTTGACGGTTAGCGCGTGCGCACGAACGGCGGATGACATGCGAAAATCCTCCCTTTGGAGTTACTGATGACGCGAGCAAATTAAAGAATAAAAGTTTTTTCTAACTTTGATTAAACTTTGAATTAACAGTGTGTGGTCTGCATATTCAAAAGCAGATGAAACTCTTTTGAGATGAGGAAACGAAAAAGCGCAAATTAAATGAAATGCGTTTTGCTTCACTTGCATCTCCTCGCCTTATTCAAAATAAATCCTTCCACTGCGAGGCTGCTACAAACAATAAAACCTTCTGATGCAACCTGTTGTATTCAACGGCAGAAACTTAGTAAGATGTAGAACAAAAATCGAAAACTTTACCGCGCACAAAAATCATTAATCATTTTCTTGGGTAATCACTTTTGGGTCGGATGTTGCAACTATGTTAATCGCGTGAACTGTCAAAGTACAAAACAAAAAACGTGGATGGGTTCTTTTAAACGCTGTGTGAGTTTTAAAATTTTTCGGCATAGGCACGTTCACGCGACAAACATCCAAATGTGTTGCACATTATAATCTCCGTGATGCAAAAGAAAAGAATAATTTTTGATTTTTTTTATTTTTAAAATTTAAAAATCTCCATCGGAAGAAAAAAAATAAATTCTGCTTGACAAAATTCGGTGGAAGTACTCTTGACTGTTTTGTTTTTCATTTTTTGGTGGCTTCGTCCCTTCGCAAACTGTAAAATGCGCAGCATAGGTTGCGTGCTGCACCAGCGTGCAGCTGAACAATCAGTTTTGGGGAGGTTTTGAAATATGAAAAAAATAAAAATTGCAATTGTGGGCGTCGGCAACTGCGCAAGTTCCCTCGTTCAAGGAATTTATTATTACAAAGATAAGCCAAGTCAAAATTCAATTGGGCTCATGCATTTTGAAATAGGTGGCTACACATCCGGCGACATTGAAGTGGTGTGTGCTTTTGACATCGATGAGCGGAAAGTAGGGCAGGATGTGTCGGAAGCAATTTTTGCTCTGCCCAATTGCACCGCTATTTTCTGCGACAGCGTGCCCAAAATGGGGACAGTTGTCAAAATGGGGAGAGTGCTTGATGGTTTTTCAGAACATATGTACGCTCAGGAAGAATCTCGCACATTTATTTTGAGTCAGGAAAAAGAAGCATCTGAAGAAGACGTGGTGAAGGAACTCAAACGCTCAGGCGCTGAAATGCTCCTCAACTACCTTCCGGTTGGCTCGCAAAAGGCAACTGAGTTTTATACCGAATGTGCGCTTCAAGCGGGCATCGGCTTCATTAATAATATGCCTGTCTTCATCGCAAGCAATCCAAAATGGGCAGCACGCTTTAAAGAAAAAAATCTTCCAATTATTGGAGACGACATCAAGGCTCAACTTGGTGCAACCATCGCCCACCGCACACTTTCAGACCTCTTTAAAAAACGCGGGGTCAAGCTTGAGCGGACTTATCAACTCAATACAGGCGGCAACACTGATTTCCTCAACATGCTCAATCGAAACCGCCTTGCCTCTAAAAAAGAATCGAAAACCGAGGCGGTGCAATCGGCACTCGCAGAGCGGCTTGACCCGGAAAACATTCACATTGGTCCAAGCGATTATGTTCCGTGGCAAAAAGACAATAAAGTTTGCTTCATCCGGATGGAGGGAAAACTCTTTGGTGATGTTCCGATGAATCTTGAGCTGCGCCTTTCAGTGGAAGATTCTCCAAATTCTGCGGGCGTTGCCATTGACGCGATTCGAATCTTAAAACTTGCGCTTGAAAAAAATATTGGCGGGCCGCTCATCGTCCCTTCTGCCTTTTTCATGAAACACCCTCCTCAGCAAATTCCAGATGATGAAGCGTACTTGCTCGTTGAAGAATTCATCAAGGAATTGAGTGAAGAATTGGTAGAAACGAAGTAGAGCGGGGAGAAGGGATTAAGTTTTTATTTATGCAGCGGTTTGAAGTTTTTTGTTAGCAGCACCTTCCAAAAGAAGTCTGAATGCATAAGCCGCGTAATGAGCTTGCTCGACATTAACTGGTTGAAACACATTAGAAGCACTGCGACGCACACCTGCTATTTCGCTTGTCTTGCCAAGAAGTGACGCCGAAAGAAGAAGTGAATCAGCAAAAGACAATGTAGAAGCATGGTGCGGCACAGCGGGAGAATCTAGCGAATTTAGATCCTTCGCGGAGTTTACCCTGAGCGCTAGATCCTTCACTTCGTTCAGGATGACAAGCGAAGGGCTCAGGATAACAGGTGTGCGTGGATCAAAAAATAAAACTCCCAATTCACGCTTAGCTCTTCCGCCCTCAAGATTAATAGTAACGACCATGTTGGGGGTAGAATACGCCGGGTTGATTAGAATTTGGCCTGGCTTGATCTTACCCTTCAAAACCCCGGCTGTATTTCGCACTCGACCTAAACTCTTTGTGAAAATTCCTTCGAGTGCTCTCGCGCCTGTTACTTCAATCTTCAAATCTGGATTTGCACTCGCAAGGTGAACTGCTGTTTCAAATAGTGCATTCAATTCACTCGCGCCACTTTCAGTAACCTCACCCCAAAACTCAAGTCGAATCGTGCCCTTTGCATGAAGCAGTGCTTGAAACACTCCTTCCAAAGATTTTTCTAGGTTTTCAACTTGGGTGAAGTTAATGGAAAATTCGTCATTGCGAAGCAGCATCCCGGGCGATGCTGAAGCAATCTCCATACCTGGATTGCTTCGTCGTCCCCCAGGGACTCCTCGCAATGACAAGAAAGATTGAGCAATGTCACCGGTTCTAATGCCTCGAAGCTCACTCAAACGCTCTTCCTCAACCCGATTAATCACTGCCAAAATATTTTCAAGTGGAACTTCTGCTCCGCGCGCATCAGTGAGTGAAGCTGCGATCCCGGAAGCAGCTTCTGTTGTGGATTCGGATGCACTTGCAAGTGTTTGCAACGTTAAATACTGGCTTAATTCATTTTGAAGAGATTGTGCTGCTGTGTTTCGAACTTCAGAGTGGGCAGAGTTAAAATGTTCTATTGCACTTAATGCCTTATTTACTCCATAGTAAACACTTCCAGCCCGATGTTGATTTAAGTGATTCGCCATTACACCAAGGTTAGCTTTAAAGCTCTGCTCATTTGCACTGAGGTATGCGCTTCTTAAATCAAAAAGTAACTTTCTCATTTCTTCATAAGCAGGATTGTAACCAAATATGCCAGGTTGCAATAATTCATCCAAAGAAGCTCCTATTGGTGCATTGAATTTCCATGTCTTGATGAGCTGATTTAAAACCGACTCTATTTTTTGTTTTGTTTCTGGATTAAATTTTAAATTACCTGTTTCAGGTTTCAAAACAGCAGTTGTGTATGTAAGATCGGGATTAGTGTTTGATTTAACTCTTTGAATATGAGTTCCGACTGGAAAATACTGTTCAGTAAATGGAATGGCGCCGTTCAACGGAAATAGATTAACGGATGCGTAAATCACTTTAGCGCCTTGATTTAATTGTTCGACCATTCGTTCAGCTAATTTTTCAGCAAAATGAGTATCCGAATACTCAAGCACCATGGGAAGTGTTCCATAAAAAACAACGTCGTATTTTTTTTCAGGCCGGAAATGAATTAAATCGTTTTGGATGAGGTTCAATTGATTTTGATTAATCTTTGTACGCAACTCCACCTCATGATGCTGAATAAATGAGTAGTAAAAGACGTGTGCGAGAAAAGAAACTTGTTTTGAGGAAGCATCGAGCGTTGAATTTTCAATTAATCCCCTGATTTCTTCAATTTTATCACGCACTTGCGATGTACGAATAGAGTCTGCCAATCCTTTTAAGAATTGGATTTGCAGCGGATTTACATCTACAACATCAACTTCTCCGGCAGCATTCAGAAAATGAAATGGGATCAATGCGCCGCCAATCATCATCACTTTTGAATCTGGGCGAACATCTGCGATATTTACAATTTCAGATGGATCTTCCATTTGAGGCAGAATTAAATACCCCAGTTGATCCATCAACTGACGAGAATGAGCGTAGATAACCCCGTTTAAATTGGGTATGGTTTTTTGCCCATCGTCATTTTGTGTTCGAATTTCCGAACGCCGATTCATTGGACTGCGCATTTCATGGCGCTGGTCGGGTTGATTTAAAAATTCACGGAGTTGGTTTAAATCGCTTGAAGATAATTTCCCTTCCGGGTTTTCAGAATTACCCAAAACACCATTTAAAAGTCGACGGGTTGCGGGGTCGCCATTTACTGACTTTAGAATACCTTTTGCTTCGCGTGGAGCAAAAAACCATCCACCAAGATTTTTGGTATTGTCTTTTAAATAATTAAAATTCTCTCCCAGCATTTCACCAAGAGCGGTGTTCACATATTCTCCTAAATTGAGATTGTTCCCAAGAGCTTGCGGCTTTGTTTGCACATGTTCCGCCAAAGCAGCCAGTATTGGGTCGCGGCTGAAAATTTCATGCTGATTCTCTGGCAAAAGATTTCTCTTCACCCAATCCACTTGATCCAGCGCCTCAGCAATCGGTGTTGTGGGCGTCACTTGAAAATGCCATGTCTCGACGACTGACTCTTCTGTTTTATTTTTTTGACCGGGGCGGTCTTTAAAAAGACTTTCGGCTCCGGTTTTAATCTCACCCCAAGTTAACGCTTGGGACTCTTCAAGCAATTTCAATGTCCATTCCTCGGGAATGTCATTTTGACCAAGTAATTCGAGCGAATCTTTTGCATTTACACTGGTGCCGTTCACCATTGATTGTAAGAACCGAAGTTTCAAGGACTCTTGTTCAGATTGATTGTCTGGGTGTATTCCGTTTTGAGTAGCGTTGCTCAACATGTCATTCTTCGCCAAAAGGACGAATCCGTCCTCTGGCGGATGAGGCGAAGCCGACTTGTCCGCCAGCACTGTGACGGAAGAATCTGGCGAACTTAGATCCTTCACTCCGCGCAGCAGCCCTTTAGGGTCGTTCAGGATGACAAGCGAAGGATTCGGGATGACACTGCTTTTTCTGAAATGCGCCTGACTATTTAACTCCGAAATTGCACTTTTTAAACTTTCTGACAAATTTTCTGCGCCGAGTTCGGCTGCCACATTCCACGCAATTTCCACATCCAGAGGATATTCTTGACCGAGTTGATTAAAAAATAAATCGTAAGCGGCAGCTGCATCATTTCCGTTTTCAGGATTTTGAAGTGCATCTAGAAAACTCTCGTGAGCCAAGCTCGCCAAAGAGTGCTTGATGTTCGCTATTTCCTCATCAGAATAAGAAGGCTGCCAATTGGGATGTTGGCTCATCCTTTGTTTCCAAATTCGCGAGTGAAGTTCGGCCAAATCCAAGCGAAGCGGTGGAAGCGTAAGTGCTGAGCTTAAAAGTTCAAGGTCTGTAGATTCAGACCACAACTCGAACATTGCATTTCTTAAAATCGAACCGGTGTTTTCAGAGAGCCATATTTTCGCTAATGCATCTGCTTCAATTTTCTCCACCGCTTCCTTAAGTTTCTGCGACCATTCGGCGGGCACAAGTTGACTTGCCATTCCAATTAAAATTTTAGGATTTAAAAAATCTGCTTCTGTGCGCTTCGAATCAGGAAGAGTGTCTTTGTACATTTCATTCATTATTTTTGCAATGAGCGCACGCTCTTCGCCGCTTCGCGCGGAGTCTAAAAGCGCCTTGGCAAAATCAGAAAATGCCACGTCCCAATTTTGGGTTTTACCTTCGTTGTATGCTGCAATTGCTTCATCCACCGTTCGAGCAAAGTAGCGGCTGTCACTGAGTTGGGCTTTGTCGCGCTCTTTTTCAGGAACAACTGTCACCCCGCTTGTCGCTTCAACATAAAACCACTCATTGCCAAATGAATTTTTACGGACAAATGGCGCTCCATGAAATGCTTTTTTTGTATGTTTCGTTTTTTCAGGGTCGCGCAATATGCCGCCAGCAATAGCCACATCTTCAAGTGGATACCCATAATCGGTTAAACAAATCTGAACAACTCGGGCCAGCCAATCGCAATCCATTGGAACAAAACCATTCTTTCGATAAAGTCTTCGAGAATAACTCATTAGCGTCTCACCTTGATCAAATGGTGCCATCTCATGGTCATGAACATACCGGTAGTATTTTCGAACCAGCTCCATTACTTTTTTTGCTATGGCCAATCTTCCTCCTTGTAACTCAAAAACAAACCCATGCGCTTTTAATTGATTCATGTCTTCTTTTAACTCTGGGAACATGTCTAAATGTTCGAGCACAAGTCTCAACCTCTGTTCTTTTGTAGGTATTGATGGATTCATAATTTTCAAAACATTTTCTGTTTCTCGAATTTGATAAGTAATCATTACTTCCTCACCTGAGGGATTGTTTCCCACGTCAAGTTGTCCGTTTGAATTTAATGTGATTCCTTTGCTGTTTGTCCAACCAGAACCAACGCGCTCCTCATTTACTTCAAACTGAATCACTTGAGAATTTGTTGCTATGGGTAAAGTGGTCTTTTTCGGAAGCGTGTTAGGTGTCACCAACACTGTTTCCTCAAGCACAGCTCCGCTTGGGATAATTGGTCCGCTCTCCATATCAATTGGACGAAAATCCATAGACCCATCTGCGTCAGGACCTGCTGTAATTCCCATTGGCAAAAACAAAGAAAACGAGTCTCGACCATTTGCATTTGATGAAATAAGTTTGGTCTTTAAAATTGTTTCGCCATCCTCCTGCGGTTCCAGACCAAGCGCAGGAAAACGGCCGCGCTCAAATCTAGATGACGGTTTTGGTAATTTGCTCAATTGATCTTCCGGTTCCAACATGTGGTCAAAATATGCCTGCACTTCCTGAAGAGGTATTCCCAAAAAGCTCAACACGTCATCAAGTGTGACAAGTTTCGATTCGACATTATTTAAGCTAAGACCTTTTGTGACAAGTTCCGAACCGCCTCGATGAAAAAGAAAATATCTTTCGACATCATTTAAGCTAAAACCTTTCGAAATCAAAAATTCATCCATTTCCTTTAAGGAAAGACCATACTTAAAAAAGAATTCCTCTAAATCAAGCGGCGGGCGTTCACGTCTTAGAGAAAGTAGTGGATGAAGAATGGGGTGTTGAATGGCATTTGAATTAACCACATCACTTGTGATGTAGAAATTTTTGGGCTTTTGATTAAATGACACTACTCGATGTCTTGCTTCTAATGTCGAAATAGCTCCGGCGGCAAAGATCAAAGACACGAATGCTCCTACTACCAACCAAAAAAATAAATCAAACAATAAATCAAGCTCTTCCATTTCTATGTCATTCTGACCCTGCAGGGGGAAGAATCTAGTGGACATGAATTCTTTTATGGAATTCATCCTGAGCGCTAGATCCTTCGCGGAGCTTGCCCTCGAGGCGCCCAGATCCTTCACTTCGTTCAGGATGACACGCGCCGAAGGGCTCAGGATGACAAGCAAAGGACGTAGGATGACACGCGAGGGATTCAAAGCGCGGCCGTCATTGCGAGACAGGTTCCCAGGTGTTGTCGAAGCCCCTACGGGATCCCGTAGGGACAATCTCGTATTCTTGGGATTGCTTCGTCCCGGCT
>JAHFHD010000002.1:35639-45536 GCA_023247075.1 Candidatus Omnitrophota bacterium
ATGACAGAAGGAACTGAGTGCTTACAGTTTGATGAGTCGCTTTGCCATAAGAATCAAACCAAATCAAATCGCTACTTAATTTAGAATTGGCAGGTAAGGAATCTTTAATTTCCTCAAAAGTTTTTGGCTTCCACTCAATTCTTTGAATGTAATGGCGGCCTTCGGCATTAAGCGTAAAAGTTTCTATGCTGAGTTCAAAGTTGGGAGGAGTAAATTGTACATTTTGAAAGCGGCCAAGGGATGCGAGTCGCTTGAAGGTAACTTCCACATGAATTCTGGTGGCTTCTTTTAATTCTTTAAAACTTTTCTTTATTACAGCAATTGCTTCACGCGGCCCTGCGCGAATTAAAATTTTTGTTCCGATGCCGAGCAATTTCAAGAGACCAAATGAATATGAAAGAAGCGCATATTTTTTACTTTGACTGTAATCAGCTTCAACATGCCGCAAAAAACTCCAAAGCCACAACTGGGCAGCGGGTGCTAATTTTGGTTTTTGAAATTGCGACGATTGAAGAGGTGTAAATTCTGGTCTTTTGATTTTAGAAAACCACCACTTTCTCTTAGCTGAGGGTTTTCTATTTACAAGATGCTCGGTTAAGTCTGTAAAATCAAAACTAGAACTATCATTTTTACCGACCTTCAACCAAGCTTCAATCGTGTCTTGAAGAAGATTAATTTGTCTTTCAAGTTCATGGTCTCCGTCTCTCATTGAGCGCACCTCTGAACGGCGGCGGCTCAACATTCCCACACTTCCCGTTGTCACCGGCTCCTCTTCAGGTTCTGGTTCCCATTCAGGAGAAGGCGCAGGTTCTTCTTCGGGTTCCTCAGCAGGCACCCATTCTGGGACTACTTCAGGTTCTCTTCTGGGAGTAACGGCTGGGGTGTTTTTGAATCTTTGGCTTTGATTTAAGTTTTCAGATGAAAATCTAAGTTCGCTTCGGTAATTAATTTGGTGATAATCCATGGCTTGTCTTGTTGTTCTGCGAATTCTTGAAAGTGGAATTTGATTTGTTTTGAGAAGATTGGCAATCTGTGTGAGGTATCCTTTGATTGTGGCTTCATCTGCATTCAGGAATGGGTCTGTGCCTGATAAGTCTTGAGTTTGATCCGCATTGATTTCTTCTTGCTCCACAAGATCCAGAATCGCTCCGGAAGCTTCAAACCCAAGCATTCTCATATCTTGGATGAATGTGCTGCCTGTGGTTTGCTGCATGGGTTGGTCATCGATTATTCTGGTTTCCCCAATTCCCTTTTGATTCAGCATCATCGCTTCTACAGTTCCTTGAAGAATGGGAAACAGCTCTTTCCAAGGTTCGCTTCCTGCGCCAAGCGGAATCAGCCAGTTGTATTCAGGATAAAGTGCTTCTTCAAGGCGGTGGCTTTGAAATGTTTGTTTCCTTTGCTCATGCTCTTCCTTTGACTCATGTTTCAGCTTCTTTAAGTCTTTTGGATTTCGGTGCTTGTCATAATGTCTCAGGAGTTTGATTAAATCCTGTTTAAAGGTTCTGTATGAATTTGCGATTGCTTTTCGTTTGGGCGTCATCCAAGGAATGGCTTCTTTCGGAAAGAAAAAACGGTAACTGTCTTCAGAAGCGCAAAAAAGCATTCCAAGATTGAGATATCTCAGATTCTTTAAGAATTGGGTTAAATCTTCCTCAGTCATAGCGCTTGAAAGTTCTAAGATGTAATCGATGCGTTTGTTGGGCTGCTGGCCTGGGTGGACTTTGGTCACCTCTTCACCTCGGATGAGAAGACCGCTTGTAGCGTCTAAATCCCTTTTGGGTGCTTCGACAAGCCCTTGGAAGGTATTCAGGTAAGTAGAGGCAATGAAGAGATAAAGGGCGATAAACTTTGCTTCATCGTGAAGAAAGGGAAACTTTCCTGTATCCCAGCCAATGGAGATTTGAATTTCCTGAGAGGAATCTCCATTTTTCTTTTGAATCAGCCACTGGGCAAGCTTTTCGGGAGAAGAAGGGCTGGTCTTGTCTTTATCCGGTTTTCCAGCGTTTGCTTTGGCGCCCAAGGTAATAAGTGAATCAAGCGCTTTGTCATCTGTTCCTTTTGCGCTCAATGCTTGAATAAAACCGAAATGAGCGGTCAAAACCCGCTTGATTTGTTCTTCGTATGGAGCAGTTAAGGCATAGAAGGTTTTAAGATGGGGCTCGAAATAGCTTAAAGCAATGAGAGTGGCCACTCTGACATCTGAATCTTCATCCTTCAACATCTCAAGCGCAAGTTTGAGATTGGATTCACTGAATGAAGCAGGGTTTTTTAGAAAATAAGGAATTGCTTTGAGAGCAGCTTTTCTAACATCTGAATTCCAATGCTTCAACATCTCAAGCGCAAGTTTGAGATTGGATTCACTGAATGAAGCAGGGTTTACTTGAAAATAAGGGATTGCTTTGAAAGCAACGTCTCTGACATCTGAATTCCGATGCTTCAACATCTCAAGCACAAGTTTGAGATTGGTTTCACTGAATGAAGCGGGATTTACTTGGAAATAAGGAATTGCTTTGAGAGCAGTTTCTCTGACATGTGAATCTCCATCCTTCAACATCTCAAGCACAAGTTTGAGATTGGACTCACTGAAAAGGTCTTTTGGGTGATACTCCTCTGGTAGTTTTCTTAAGCATTCTTGATACATTTCATTTGCAAAAACAAGTAACAACAGCCAATTGGATTCACCGAATGAAGCGGGGTTGACTTGAAAATAAGGAATTGCTTTGAGAGCAGTTTCTCTGACCCACCAACGGTCATCTTTCAACATCTCAAGCACAAGTTTGAGATTGGATTCACTGGCATAAATAGGATTTGCTTGAATGAAAAATGGAATTGCTTTGAGAGCAGCTTCTCTGACATCTGAATCTTCATCCTTCAACATCTCAAGCGCAAGTTTGAGATTGGATTCACTGAATGAAGCAGGGTTTTTTAGAAAATAAGGAATTGCTTTGAGAGCAGCTTTTCTAACATCTGAATTCCAATGCTTCAACATCTCAAGCGCAAGTTTGAGATTGGATTCACTGAATGAAGCAGGGTTTACTTGAAAATAAGGGATTGCTTTGAAAGCAACGTCTCTGACATCTGAATTCCGATGCTTCAACATCTCAAGCACAAGTTTGAGATTGGTTTCACTGAATGCTTCTTTTGGGAACTTAGGAAGAATGGAAAAGATTGCTTGTCGTGTTTCACCCTCTCCATCTATTAATCCTTCTTGAATCAATCGAGAAAGAATCGCTTCTGACTCTTCAGGTTTTATGGCGCCTGATTGTACCTTTCCTCCAATTTCCTTCACCTGCCTAACCGAAAGCCTGAGTTCGTTTCGATTTAAGCCGTGGCTTATCCTGCTTACGTTTGAAAAATTTAAGATATTCTTGACACCTAGTGAAGATTGCATATGATTGCGCGTGTGCATTTTTATTATGCGAAACACATCAAAAAGAGGATGCGGCAAAGAAAGCTGAGCAGCCGCTGGATTGAAGAAGCGATTTTGCATCCAGACCGAACCCTTCCAAGCTTTAAAAATAGAAGTTTGGCTCAAAAAAAGTTTCGTAACAGAATTTTGGAAGTGATTTACAAACGAGAAAATAAAATGATTGTTTTGATTACCGCTTACTGGCTTGATGAGGAGGTTCGTTAACCATGAAAATAGAATTTGATCGTGAAGCAGATGCTTTGTACATACAATTCCAACCTGGAAAGGTAAAGAAAACCATAAAAATCCAAGAAGGAATTGTGATTGATTTGGCCAAAGATGGAAGGATTTTTGGAATCGAGATTCTGGATGCCAGCGCGCGGATTCCCCTTGCTCAAATTGCTCGCGTAAATGTAAACTTTCCCATCTCAAAGGTTGCGTAGTCACTTGATCTGCTCTCGAAAATCCTGATTTGTCCCTTCGGTCCAAGTGATCCTCAAGCGAAAGCCTGAGTTCGTTTCGCTGGTTTAAATAAGTTTCAATTTGGCGGCTGATTAAAGATGCGTTGGATCTAAGTTCACTCCTTGATTGATTGGGATTTATGGGAAACAAGTCATGGATCCAGTCTTTCTCCTGAGGAGGAGTATCAACATCACCTGCGCCTTCGGATCGAAATACAAGTTCATAGTCAGTTCCTTTTTTGATGTATTCTAAAAATTCATAGGTATCCGCGTCAGTATTGATTGAAAGTTCACTTCCCTTTGCTTTGAAATAGGGGATGTTTTCATCTGTGGTGCGTGTGCCTTGTAGATGGCGGTTCATGGATTCAAATGCTCTCTTTCCGTAATAACGGATGAAGAGTTCTTGAAGGGTGTGTTTGAGAAAGTCTGGGTCTTTTCTGTGTTCAAAAGCGTCTTCATCTAACAACCGCTCGTTAATTTCTTTTTCAGCATCCTTCCTTCCAATTAATGCGGTAATGACTTCTTTTAAATCAGGGTAAAAGTTGTTTTGATCTTGAGCATGAATGATACGTTCTTTTAAGTTTTGAAGCGCTTGAGACTGGTTAAAGTGATTAAATTGGTCTTTTCCTTTTAAGATCTTTTGATTCACTTCACCTTCTAAGAGAAACTCTTGAAACACTTCTCTAATCCCTGCAAGTGAGGGATGAGCGTCAATCTTTACTTTCTTGATGGACTCAATGAGTTTGAGTAAATCAATGTCACTTGGGTGAAGGTTTCGATTCAAAATCTCTAAGTAATTGGAAGTTAAAAAGTCTGGGTCAGCGTTATCCATTGTGTTTAAGAAAAGATTCCATTGGGAGATGGTGTTCATTCCTTTGGTCGCTTGTTTGAGATTCTCTTCATAACCTTCCAAGATTTTTCTTTGTTCTTCTTCTGGTTTGAGATGAAGGAAGTTTCCTGATGCTTGATTCCAGTTCAACTTTCCAATGAGGTAGTGATAAAGCTCAAGGCGGCTGTTGTAGAGAATTAAGCCTTCAATCAGTCGAAGCTTCAAATAAGCGTTTTCATTGGTTGAAGAATCCGTCTTTAACTCATTGAAAGCATCTAATAGAGAGGCGGCTAATGCTTCAGAGAGTTTGAGTTTGAGGAGAGTGGGTTCGATTTGACCGTCTTCATAGGCAATGTCTTTGCCAATTTCAAGGGTGATCTTACCTTCTTCTTTTTGAAGGGTGGTGGTTTGCGCGTGATTGCTTTGTTTGACTAAGATGTCAATAAATTCAGATTGCTGCTCCAGTTTGTTTAACACAGCTTTTGGAAGAGAAGAGAGAATCTTTTGAAGCTCGGTCTTAAGCTTTGCTTCTCTTCCATTATCTTTCCTCACTCGGATAATGCCATTGACGGGGACTGTGTTTTCTACTTCTTTTAAGCGTTCGTCAAGAAGCTCCTCTCCTGTTTTGGGATGGCTTTCTTTGGGTTGATTTAAAACCCATGCTGCTTTTGGGATTTGAACGAGGTAAACATTTGGATGCTCAGAATTTGGATAAGAATAAGCAGGGTTTTCTGAAAGCGTCACTGTTGCGCTGAGTTTTACTGGTTTCAGCCATCCTTTGGCAAGAAAGTCTTGAATCACTTTTCCTTCTTTGGCTGGGGTGTTGGTGTAAATGGCTGGTTGAGATGGAACCACTGCTCCCTGCATGCCGTTTGTTTCAGCCAGTCTTTGAGCCGTTTCAAGAATTGAAAGTACGGCTCGTTCTGTGCTCATGCCAATGTCACCTTTAAAGAGATTAATGCCTGGAAGGCTTAATACATTCCAGCCTTTGGGTGAAGTTTGAATGGGTATTCCTTGAATGGTTTCATGAAGCAGCTGGACTTGACTGACTCCCCATACTCTTCCGGTTTCATCTTTAATCGCAATCTTTCCAAAGTGATATCTGGTGTCAGAAACTTGTCTTGCTCGGTCAAGCCAAGTACATGCCCCTGTCATCATAAAGCTCATGAGGTGAAGAAGGTCGTCAAAGAACCCGGTGTAATAGGTGTCCCCTGACTCAGTTTCGATGCGCTTGTATTTAGCAAGCTCGGTTTTAATGGTGTCAATATCTTCGCTAAAGAGATAAAGAAGCTGGTTTGAAACTTTGTCTGAGAGAATGGCGACTTTTCTTGCTTCATCTGTGTCAGTGCCAATTTGTTCTAACACCTTGTTTCTTGCTTGCTCAACCGCTTCTTTAATCCATGCTTCTTCATTTGTAACAAGGTCTAAGATTGAGTTACCTCTTAAGCTTTCAGCTGTCATGTTTTTCAGTTTTGATTCAATTAAGGCAGTGAGGGTTGAAACTCTTGAGGATTCGTTATCTTTGAGTTTTTGAATAACATTGGTTCTTGGGAGAATGTCTTTTGATTTCTGAGGGGTTTGAAAGTGAAAGTCTTGAATCTTGTGGGCAGCTTTTAATGGGTTTAACCGGTCAGGTGGTAATGCCTTTACTTTTTCTCTGATTCTTTTTCTTAAGTCACTTGCTTCATCCACCTTCCAGGCGTCTTGAAGCAGGGTGCTCCATGCGGCAAGCCAGTCATAAGCTTCCTGGTCATTTTGAGGGCTTGAGCTTAACTGTTTTTGAATGTCTGCTCTTGTTTTAAAGAGATGCTTCAAGATGATTCGTTTTTGTTCTGTGGGGGATAGATTGTTTAATGCTTCTGACTGGGTGAGCATTAAATCAATGAGTTCTGAAAAATCAGTTTCAGTGTCAATGGTGTAGCTTTTTAAATTCGTTTGTATGTTTTGTTGACCCTGTCTTTCTCCTTGATACTGCATGACACCTTGAGTGCCAGCAACTGAGAAACGCGCTCTTAAGTTTTCATCTACTTCTTCTCTTAAGGCATTGCCTCCCTTTTCAAGGGCTTCTTCAATTCGATTGTGCTCGCCTAAATAGTCTCTTGTGGTTTTTCCTCCTGTGATGGGAATGTATTTACCAATTAAGGCAAGCGTGGTGTGGTCACTAATGCCGTATTCCTTATTTCTAAACCATTTTGGCATCCCATAGTAATTCCCCCAGAGAGAATCTGGGTTGAATACTTTACTTAAGTCTTCTTTAAAAGTTTCAATGGTTGATGGATCATCTTTATGTTTGATGAAATAGTCAAACAGCTCTTGATTCATCACTTTAAAGCCTTGCTCTTGATAGAGGAGGATATTGTTAAAGAAAATCTGCCAGTTTTCATGGTTCCAATGACTGAAATCAGTTGACCTTAAGACATCGAGAATGCCTTCTACCTGCTGGGCAGCAAGTCTTTGAAGACCTCTTTGTTTTAAGATTTGGACGTAGTGAAGAAGTGCTTCATAGAAAGAGTTCCATTGATTGGTTTGTTTTAGCTTCTCTGTTACATCCAGGTATCCACCTACTGTTGTGGACTTTTCTCCAAACATTCGGATGATCCGGGTTAAGGTATTATTGAATGGGAGAAGCTTTCTTAATGCTTCAAATTCAGTGAGCGGTTTATTCATGGCTGTGCAAGCTTTCAAAACCCAGTGAAAGTTAGTGTGCACGGTTTGAAGAAATGAAGTGAGAATCGTATGGTTTTGAGTGCTAACACTTAAAAAAGCTTCCGTGTAAGGAATGAGCGCTGTCATGCTTTGTTCAATTCCATCCCCGCTTACTTTTCCTTCGATTAATTGAGAGGTTAAAGCTGTAAAGCTGTCAGCGGTTTCTTTTGCATTTGATAGTCGAGTAAGGAAAGCAAGAATGTTCCCAATTCTATTCCCGCTTACTTTTCCTTCGATTAATTTCTGTTCCAATTGGCCAAAACTTTGATTTGATCTTACTTCATTTCGATTCAAATAAGTTTCAATTTCGCGGGTAAGTTCGGGATTTGAATTCACAATTTGGCGGCTGATTAAAAATAAATTGGATTTGATGGTTGAACGGGCGGCAAACCAATCAGCGGCGAAGTTTGATCTAGCCTGTACAATTTTACGAAGTTGATTGGAGATGTTTTTTCCATTTCCAGACTCACGCAAATAAGTTTTTGTTGCTTTGTCAAAAGCATTGAAAAATTTTTCTTCGCTAGATTCAAGGGCATTTAGTCTGTCTATTGTGGAACGAATGTCAGACTCAACGCTGGCCAAAAAACCTCCTTGATTTAAATACAGTTGCAGCCGGTTTGAAAAATCCTTTAACTGCCAATAAGTGTCATGGGTTGGAAAATATAAAACATGATTGGCGCTGCCCCAGGTTTCAATCAAAATCTTCTCATCGAAAAATCCTTTTTCAGACTTTTCAAGACTTTCGATTGCTTCTCTTAATCGATTAAGACCATTATTGAATGTTCGCTGGTAGAAATAAGGCCGGCTTGGTTCTTCTGCGACAGAGTCGATTTCAGGATGAACAGGTCTGCCATATCTGAGCCGCTGCCAAATCCGCGCGATAAATTGCTGAAGTCTCTGCCATCTTGGAGAAATCCACTCGCGCGCCTGATGGAACCATCTCTCAAGAACTGTCCGAACATAATTTTGAACAAAAGAGGGTAATGAACGAAACCATTGCATGATGCGCTCGCCAAGTTGAATCAACCAACGCACCCCAAATATGACGCGGGTTGGAATGCTCCGTAAAAATCTAATGGCGCGAACGTTTACGTGGATTAGCCAGTCAACCAGCGAACGAATCAATTGACGCACGCCGTCCCAAAATGCTTGCCACCATCTACGCAATTGAACAAGCTGCTCCACTAAAAAAGCAGCAATCCAACGCCCAAAACCATCCGGAAAAAATCGCTCCGCTAAAAAACGCAGTCCAAAAAGACCGGCAACTGCAATCGCAAGAACAATCCAGGGATGCTCCAAAAGCAAACTCTTTATTTGATGCCATGTGCCATTTGATGGGTCGGATGCCATCACTGCTTTTTGGACCTTTGAGATTTCAAAATCAACTTGTTCTTCCAGCGAGTTTAAAAATTTTTCAAGCGATATTTGCTCTGTGATGGATGTTTTTTCTCCGGTTAATAAATTTTCTGGATTGAGTTCACCGTCTCCCGAACCTTCACCGCTTTCAAAGCGGGGCGGAAGTTTTTTAATAAGCGCCTCGAGCCTGCTTAATTTTCCTTTGATGTGCTTTAATTGTTCACTTGCATCACTTCCCTTATTTTTTAAAATGAGTTCGATTTCTTGCATTGCCCGAGTGAGTCCTGCAGGCTTTTTTAAAGACCCCTGAAGCTTGTTTAAGAATTGGTCTATTGCGGTTTGCGCTTCAGGTGTCGAAGCTGCTGCGCGAAGCGCTTGAAAGCGAAACCACAAATCCATTGCGTCAACCAATTGCTTGTCTTGCGTGCTTAAATTTTCACCAGCGCGCAATTGGCCACTTAATTCCTGCCATCTTTTTTCCCAATCAAATTGCTGAATCAGCACTTTCAGTTCATCAATTAATTTCTGAATGGAGACATCGATTTCAATCGTTCCCACTACCTTTGCTCCGCCGCTTTGAATTCCTTTCATCGCCTGCTTCAAACGCGCTTGGAGCTGCTGGATTAAAGTCTCTTGCTGCTTTGGAGCGAGGCGGCTGTAAACTGTCTTCAAGTCGCGCGCTAAGGCTTCAAGTTCTTCAATCTGACGCTCAAGCCCCGGCAAATCTTCCGCTCGGTCAATAATATTTTCTATGACTTCAAATACTTCAGTCACTCCTGACCCGCCGCTTTGACCGCCTGAAAATTGCATGGCATTGCCTTGATTGTTTGAAGGACCGCCGTACATTAAAAAATCAAATTCCTTTTGTAAGCGTTCAACTCGACTTAAAAGCTCGAGCTTCCTTGTTGTGATAATTCGCTTTGGTTCTTTGTTGTGCTTTGGCAAAACAGGCGGCTCCGTCATTTGAGGTGTGTCCTCTTCCTCATCCAAATCTTGAGGTTTTTCTGTGGCGATTTTGTCGCGTAAATCAACGAGCAAATCCAATAATTCAGATTCTTCCTGCGTACGACTCCAAGGAATCCGTGAATCTGAAATGTTGATGATTAAATCAATCATTTCCTGGAGAGCGCTGC
>JAHFHD010000051.1 GCA_023247075.1 Candidatus Omnitrophota bacterium
CAAGACGAGAAAAAATAAATCGAATTCCATCCCTTCTGACTTTGCTTTCAATTAATGCCTGTTCAAGCGATCCAAAACTCTTTGGCGCGCCGATGAGGACGAAATGATCGGCTCTTTCTTTCGCATCAGGATGCGCGGCAAGGCAAAAAAGAATGCCATAAATTCTATCCCTGCCGACTCCGCATTCAATTAATTTCTCCGTCAAAAGCTTGAAGCTGTCTGCTGCTCCTTTCGCGTCAGGCAGAAGGGCAAGGGAAGAAAAAATGCCATAAATTCCATCCCTTCTGACTTTGCTTTCAATTAATGCCTGTTCAAGCGATCCAAAACTCTTTGGCGCGCCGATGAGGACGAAATGATCGGCTCTTTCTTTCGCGTCAGGATGCTCGGCAAGGGAAGAAAGAATGCCATAAATTCCATCCCCACTGACTCCGCCTTCAATTAATTTCTCCGTCAAAAGCTTGAAGCGGTCTGCTGCTCCTTTCGCGTCAGGATGCTCGGCAAGGCGAGAAAGAATGAGATCCATTCCATCCTCACTGACTATTTGAAGTAAGGTCTGTCGAAGGAGTTTGAAATTTTTTCGAAATTGCATCGCTGACTGCAGCCGAAAAATAATTTTCAAAACTGCCGCTAGGACACGCTCTCCTACAGACTTGAGACCGCGAAATTGTTTCACCACCATCTTTACTAGATCGTAGCTCCTCAATTCTGCCCTTGGGTGAAGCGCGGGGCTGCTCCTTTGGCTTCGCTCAAGTGAGTTCGAAGTATTGGCGCCGGCAGGCGAATTGGATACCCCTTCCAATTGTGCGGGGCTAGATTGATCAAGCTGTGTGCGAGTTTCAGACCTGTCACCGCGCCTCAGTTCGGAGTGGAACTTCTCTCTCTTCCTTAATTCCAGCATGGCACTGTCAGTAACGCCTCTTGTTTTTCCTCTATCTTTCTCACGGATTTTATTGAGATTATTTAGAACTGCTTTGAAAATGTCTTCAACGATCAGGTTCACATTTTCCTGAGAAAGCAGCTTTTTACCGGTAAAACCTGACTTTGTTATAGAGCGTTTTGTAAATAATTCTGGGAAGTCTGTAAGAAATTGAGCGGAGCCCATCTTGAGGTGAAGCGCTTTATGAATTTTCACAAGAAGAACCGTTTGATAAACACGCGTCAACTTCTCTGCCTCCGAAGTGTTGATCCAAAACCAAAGCTTAAGCTTCACGTAGGTGGCTAGTCCCACCCCAATCGAGAGAGGAAGCAAAGTGATTAAAAACGCCGTAGTCAAAGGGGCGCTTGACATCACGATTTTGACCAGAAAAAAAATACCGGATGACACTAGGATGTGGGTGAAGAAAACTTTTCCTTTTGGAGAGTAAATAATTTTTTTAACCTGATTGTCATGATCTCTTTTGGAAATCACCAAGGGGCCGTGAACCTGAAAAATAAACCCCAGTACACCTCTTAAAATAGAAGCTGTGGCTTGCGGCATATCCCCAAAAGTTCTCCGACGAACACGTTCAACAACTTTCCGAATGTCGCGCGGGAGATTGGCTAAATGAAATTTGCTCACTCCCTCTAGAGAAAGGACTCTTTTTTCAACGGGAATTCCTAATTCCTTGGCTCGATTGCGGACAAACGCCTCAAAAGCTTGAATCCGCTCTTTGGGTTTGCCTTGTCCATAAATCTCTTTCGCAAATTCCCGCGTCACTACTTCAAGCTCATTTTGCTTTAAATCCTCAAGGCTTAAGTTTCTCAGTTCATTGCGCAAAAGGCCGCTCAAATCCAAAACCTGGGGCGTTGGCGCATAAAACCAAAAACCATTTCCGAGTTTAAAAGATGCAGGAATTTCAAACCGCTTTCCGTCCCACATCCAAATTGGAACGTCTAAAGCGAGTTTTCCGGTAAGATGATTGCCTCCGCTAGCTGGCGCAACTGGCAAGCCCAGCAGATTCCAGCCCGAAGCAAGAGCGAGTTCCTGATTTTTAAAATCAGGAGTTTTTTCAAGCCGGCCAGAAAATGGAATCGTGACCGGAGTAATGCCACCCATATTTGCATACACCCAATACCCGCGGCCTGGCTCAAAAAGCTCATCTGGCGCGAGCGGTTTAAGTTGTCCCCCTTCGTTATTCCACTGCCAAACCGTAAGATTGACGCCCACAGCTTGTTTAACGAGTTTAAAAGTTCTTGGATTGTGAATGGGTGGTGAAATCAGATTCCATCCATTTTCCAAAGTAATCGGAAAATACTGGACTGTAATCGGAACATTATTTTCAGTGATCGAGACAAGATTGCCTGATGCGTCGTAAAAATACTTGTACTCGGTGGTGGAAACCGGCGTCCCTGTTTGGCTTGAATAACTCACGGCTTCGCGCGAAACCCGATCCGGATTTGTGGAATCAAAATAGCGCTCTTCGTGATATATTTCGCTTGAACGGTAAATCCATATTTCTTCCTTTGTTTTCGTGCCCGCTTGATCGAAGCCAGTCCGTTTGATGGGCTGCTCAAGGGAATTAAAAAATGAAATCGTCCTGCCGCCGGCCGAAAATTCTTCCAAACTCTGTAACACGCCCCGAGCGCTTCTCGTCTCGACAGACTGAAGCGCGCCCAGTGTTGAGCCGCCACTTATTTGATAATGGAAAGTTTGTCTGTTATCTGGCCCAATCTTAACCACTTCCGCAAGCCCATTTTCATGATCCATAAAAATGTGCGCGTCTAAGCCATAGATTTGAACCAGCGCCTGATAGATTGGCCGCTCCACATTCCATTTCGATTGATGAGACCTCGCGAGATGCCGCGCGAGAAACACCAAAACATTTTTACCGTATCCATTTGGAGAAATTTCAGGAAGATTAAGCACGATGAGAGGCGTGCCCACCTCAAAAAAACTACCGCCCCACGGAGTTAAATTGCGAATCGCTTCCAGCGCTCCATTCCTTCTCAACAATGTGGTTTCTGAAATTTGCCTTTGATACGTGTTCGCGATAATTGAAACTGGAATTTGGGAATGTTTTGAAACCACGAGCACAAGCGCCGGCAAAACTTCCGAGGCATTGCCGTAATGAAAGGGCGACCCAAGCGCAAGTCTCATCAAATTGAGGTTTGAATCATAGAACCGCACAAAATCCATTCGGTTGTAAATGGCATTTACCGAAGCTTTGAGCTCCGGGTAAACTGTTCTCAGCGCAACAAGACCGACTGCAAGCCAGCCATTGTCAACGGAACTGATTTCCGTGCTCGCCGCAAACTTGGTGATGGTTCCATAATACCGGTAAAAAAGTCCGTTATTTGTTCCAAGAGACGTCGTCACAGAAAGCATTCGGTTTGCCCGCTCAAGCGCCTGTTCATGTGTTATGAAACCAGATTTTTCAGCGGCAATCAGGGAAAGAAAATACCAGCCAATTTGTGTGACGGATCCATAAGCAACAATTGAACTATTGTCCACGTGGTCAGCCGGCGCGCGAAGTCCGGCAAGCGTGATTTGATCCACAAAATCCCAAATTCGGCGGGCGTGATCTTCAAGAAATTGCACTTCATTTGGATAAAGCGCTGTGTCCAAATTCAAATCAAAAGGCTCTGTCAAATTAGGAATAGAAACATTCAATTGATTTAGAACCGCACGGATAGCGGGGTCATTAGAAAACGCTTTTTGAATCACGCCGTCTCGAAGCGTATTTGCAATAGAAAGAAGCGTGAGCATTTGATTGTCCATCCCATACCAGCGGGGGATCGCGCTTGAAGCAACATAAATAGAATCTTGAAAAAGAATGGGGTACGACGAATGAATCCGCGTCAAAATTTGCGGGTACTTCTTCGTCAAAAACATGAGCGAGCGCACTGCCTCGCGCGGCGAAATGTGAAGCGCGAGCGCCGTGGCGTAAGGCGCAATCACAGGATTCGTGCTGCTGCCGCCTAAACCGTATCCCCCGCAAACGCCGCCTGGACAATTATTGAAATCGCCGTCTCCGGGAGAGCCAACTGTTAGATAACCGCCTGATGTCTGAGCGGGGCCGAGCGGCAGGTCATGGGAAAAAGAACCGTAGGTGGATGAAGGCGCAAGCACTGCCGCTTGAGCTTGCGGCGCCTTTTCTGGGATTGCTCTGCTGCCAGCGCTTGGATTTATTTTGGGCGGAAAAAGAGGATTTGTATCGGGCGCCGAAATTCCCTGGTTGTAATCTTCTTCGGTCACCGCCATTCCAAGTTTTTGACTAAGGGAAAGTGGAGGAGCGCGGGACACCTGTGACTCGCCTAAACTTGAGTCTTGAGCCCGCACGTCCGTAGCGAAGACCGCTGCTAAAACTGCTGCCGCAATTGCCAGCACGCCTGCTGCCCGGAAACCTTTCCATTGTTTTTGGAATTCACTCGAGCGTTTGCCTTGTCCATAAATCTCCCTCGAATTAGCAATATCCTCATCCTCTGACGAAGGATGTACGAGTTTCTTCCGATATCTTGTTTTACCATCAGAGTCTTTAGCGTCATTCTGATTTTCCTGGTTCTCAATATTAAAACGACTAACCGCAGCCAAGTGGGATTCTAGGACAGTGCCATCCTTTCGATCTGAACGTGTTGCCCTGTGATTGACCCTCGGCGCCTGATTTGACAATTTCAAAGCTTCTGCATCAGAACGTTCTTCCGACCTCAAGTAATTAAAAACTTCTCTAGCCGATTCTTGCACTTTGCCACGCAACTCTTTTCTTAAATGACGGATGTAAATAGGATTATTAGCTCCATCCCAAGATTCAAGTTGAAACCCTAACAACTCAAGGGTTCTAGGGAGACTAGGCGAATATGCTTTTATTCGGATTGCCTCAAAACCAAGAAGCCTTGCAAAAGGAACCAGCATTGTTTCGTACCACCACGCGAAGAAAGGAGCTGGGTACTGTTCGTATTGGCGGGCAGCATCACCAAATTCGGAAATCTTATTGTCACCAGTTACTTTGATGTAACCATACTCCAAAAATAAAGCCTTTGGTTCTGAAAAAACGTCATCACGCAAACGCACATTAACTCCAAAGTAACGTGGCCATGAAGTGTAAATATGGAGCTCCTCATTCTCCCTTGTCATTTTAATCCACTTGCCATTTAATGACCGAACGCTGCGCGGTATCAAAGCATTCAGGAGCTGATCTTTAAGCAGCTCTGTCTGTTCGCCCATACCATAAAACACATTGTTCTTGTTGAGGATATTCATAAAATGCGTGGAATTGCTCCCGCTTCTTAATTCCTTGCGCAATGTCTGTCCCCTTGTTTGGGGACTGTCACCTTTTTCTTCTGACGGCAGCGACAAATGTAAATTACGAAAATGTTCTTTGACTTCTTCTTGTAAATTTTGATTGATTTCAGCTACGGTATCGTAATTTGAAAAATAGTCATTCATCCAATCTATAAATTCAGACCTGCTCATGGTGAGATTTTGAATTGATTCTTCTCCCCCGTCTTTTCCGGCTGTTATGATTTTAATCTCCGGCATTTTGCCGCTTTCAGGTGCATAGGTGATCGAGAGCGTTGTGTCAGGATCTGGATACATCTCGATTGATTCCCAGTCACCACCCAGTACTGCGTTTGGATGTTTTAATGAAGTAACCGCCAAAATAAGCTCACCATCTCTTGAGTAGTAATTCCAATTGGTGTTTTCTTCCATTCCAGTTTTGTAATGACTGACGCTTCCAGTGATGAGTTCGTGCTTTTCATCAAAACGATCTTCAGCCCACCAGTCGTGATATGCCCCGGTTAAATCAATGGTTGTTTCCCGCTCATGAGTGATTGTGCCTGTCTCGTCATAAAAAATGTCTTTAATTGTGCTCACTTTTTCGCCAAAACCGTGATACTTAAAACGTTCTTTCTCAACAAGCGAAGCACCAAGATTGCCCGAGCGATGATACTCTTCATGGTCCACTTTTTGTCCTTCCGGAGTCTTGTATGTGCGAAGCCGGTGGGCGGGTTCAGTTTCAGTTTCTGGAACAAATACCCATGGCGTTAGAATTTCATTGCCCTCTTGATCGAAGTAAGGATATGTTTGTGTTGGCTTTTTGGCTTGAGGTTCTGAAGCTTTTTCAGAGATTGGAGCTTGATTTTCGGATGGTTCAATTTTATGAGGACTAGAGATTGAGAAAGACTTTTCCTTTTGTTCATGTTGAACTACTGGAGGGGCGCGGTCAGCTTGGGCGCTTAAAACTGTTTCACTTGGAATTGCAAACACTTTGGAAAAAAACCAAACGCCGCCAAAACTCGCGGCAGCCAATATCGAAAACCCAAGCAGATGTAAATTCCTTTTCTTTAAAAGCTTCGAACCTGAAGCTGAGTGTCCATTGCCATTAACACTCTGATTCCTAAGCTCTGATTCCTGATTTTTACTTTGCATGCGGATTTCATTGCGGGATGCGTGCTTCACTTCCCGGATTGTTTGATTGAGTTGATCAATTGGAAGCAACGTTTCTTGTTTGCTGCTTCGTACTTCGGGGTGGGGCTTGAGTTTGCTGGCTTGACGCACTGGTTGGGTTGTGTTAGATTTAAAATCAGGAACAAAATGGAGAGCCGATTCAATGCCTAGAACACTTCTAACAGAATTAAGCAAAGAAAAAATAGTACTCGTCAAACGGGCCCAACTTGCCAAACTAGCTTTTCTATTCAAAGGAATCGTTCGGCTTATTAATGCAAAAGGCGAGACGCTTGGCATCGTGTTTGATAAAGAAGCAATCCAAAACATTGAAGAGGATCTTGAAGCGCTGTCTCCTGGGTTTCTCGTTTCGCTAGAAAGCTCCCGCCGGTCAGGTCGTATTCCAAGTGATGAGGTAAAGAAAAAACTCGGCCTTAAATAACCCCGCATGATTTCACGCACTACGCGGAACGTGAGTTCGCCAAGCTGCCAAAAAGCGTTCAACAACAAATCATAAAGAAACTCGAGTATTATCTCGCCCAAGCGAACCCCCTCATCTTTGCGAAAAGAATCAAAGGAAGCCAAATTCCCGTTTACCGGTTCAGAGTTGGTGACTACCGAGTCATTTTTGATTGGGAAGAAACTAAAATCCTCATTACGAAGATTGGACATAGGCGAGACATCTACCAAGCCTAAACGCCTTGTTGAGGGTGCCACGCTGGATTTAATCTGCAATTCTTCCTTTTTTCTTTCTCTGCGAAGTGCTGAATCATAATTTAAGTTCTGCACATTCATGTCATTCTGACCCTGAAGGGGGAAGAATCTAGCGAATGCAGGATCCTTCGCTCCGCTCAGGATGACAAGTGTCCGTACTTCAGAGTGAGATGACTGTCCTTCTTTTGGGCGGTTGCTATTTTTTTCTGCGGCGGGCTTCTCCTCAAAAAACAATCGTCCAACGGGAGTGGTTAAATAAGTGCTCTGCCTTGCTTGCTTAAAGCGCTTCTCAATAAAATGAAGGCTGCACACATAAAAAATCATTGGGAGAAAGAACGCCAAAGGCATTAACAAATGAGGGATATCTGCAATATTCCATGTTGCTGCTGGAAAATTAAGGATGCGGAGTTGAAAAAAATCAGTTGCGCCTGCAGTGGTTCCTACCTCAGGATGTTCAGAAATATATTGTAGTAGACGTGCTTGATTCAGCCACTCGGCTGGATCTTTTGAAAGATTCCCAAGAGTTTCCCCATAGATTAATCCAATAAATACAAACAAGTAAACATTCATGAACTGCATAAGGACATAAATGTGAGGCTTAAGCTTTAACCGCTCACTTAAGCCATGCTGGAGGCTCTTAATGGAGCCGCTAAAAGATGAATGCGCCAATAAAAAAAGAATGGGCGCTCCAAAGACAAAAGGGAGATTTTGATTCCCCAGCTCCACAATATGGTAGACAAAATTAATGTCTAGCTTCACCGAGCTTAACAATTCCCAGAGCAATTCAAAAGCCGCTCGCACGCCATCAAACAATTGCCGCCATGTGGACTTATTTTCCATGAAATGCCGGACAACGTCTCCAACCGGTCCCGCAAGAGACGTGTAATTATCGAAGTTGTATTTTAGTAATGACTCAGAGTAATCATAGACAATACTTTGAAGAGGTAAATTAAGATTCACCCACAATTTAGTTGCGAAATCAAGAGCCCACCAAAAAAGCGCGCTCACTCCTGCAATGCCCCAAAGATGTGGCAACTGCAGCTTGTCTAACTTTTTAATCATCCAATCTAGAGCATGTGTTTTACGTTTCGTGGTAGGGCCTAACCTTTTCAATCCCTGCGCACTCTCAACCACAACAACAGAAAGATTGTCAAGCGTGTACTGGTAATCCCCCGCGATTTTTTTTGCGCGTGCAATCAATGCATTCGCCAGCTCGCGAGGCTCACGATGCCCGTCGCTTAAATCCCGAATGACTTCCTCAAATACCTTTACCCCTGAATGCGGCGCTGGTAAATACTGATTCTCAGAATAGCGCTCAAACTGACCCAAAACTCCGTCGCTTGTGAGAATCAATCGCTTAAAATCTTTCACATTCACGGTTTGGAATGTAAACGGTGTTTTAGAAACTCTCAAAAAGTCGTAGCACCACATGTAAAAGTCATAAAGCCAAGTGGGCATTTCGGGATGAACGCGAGCGTGAATCCACTCACCAGCAGCGTAAAAAATAGAATCCCGCAACTTTTCAAATATTGAAAGCGGCTTCCGGTTCACGATGGCGGGCAAAGAACCTTCTGAGGAAATTAATTGATTCAAAATTGAGTAATTCTGTTCATCCGGAAAATCCCATCTTCCATCCAAATATCCTTCATCACCTGCTTTTGAATGGTCCTGAGTGAGCAGAATCACTTTGCCATTCAGTTTTTCTAAATAGGCTCTGCTGTCTCCGGCATAAAAAAGATAAATTTGTTCACCCACTTGAATGGCAACTACAATTGCAGCGCTAACATGCGGTTCTTTTTCCTCGTCATCCGGATGAACATGCTCTTGATGCAGCACCTTAAGACGGTTTTTTGCTTCAATTAATGTTTCGTTGAGCGCAAGCTTCACATCGTGCTCGTTCCTGAGACCAGAAAAAATACCTTTGTCAAATTGGTCGTCAAAAGTTTGGCGGATGGCTTGACTTGCCAAATCACCACGCGTTGCACCTCCCATCCCATCAACAATGCCGTAAATTTTTACATTGATTCCTTCACGAAAAATAACTGCGTCCTCTTGCCGGCCTTGATACTTGATGCCAGGGTCCTCTGCATGAGCCGCTACTGTTTGGCGGGTCGCATCTGCCAACTGAGAAGTTTGGCTTCTCAATTCTGATTTCTGATTTCGGGCAATAAGAACTTTTAAATTTTGAACACGTTCTGGGATTGAGAGAGGTTCGTTGTGGGTCCAGCCGTTAAACTGGGTGAAAAACTTCTGCGCTTGAGGTCGTCCAAATGCAACATCCTCGATGCTGATGGGCTTTGAGTTCTTATTGTACAAAGCAATTTTAGCTACTAAAAGTTCCATAAGGGGTTCGGCGACAAAGCTCAAATAACTTTCCTGATTTAAAAATTGAGAATCTTCTCTTTCAAAATAGTCCAGCACTTGGCTTAAAATTTCAAGTGACTCAGGTTCTTCTTTTAAAGCTTTTTCTAAAAGGTAGGCGAGCGCATCTTGACCGCCAAACCTGGTAAAGGAATAATCGCGAAAGACAAGTCCGCTTACAAGCCCCTTAGCGATTTCTTTTAAATCAGGATTTTGACGGACCGCTTGCTCAAATCCTCCTGAAACCTCGATTGCATCCTTTAAATGTCCTAGAACTTTGTGAAAAAGTTTGCTCATAATTTGGACATCAGTCCAATCTGCTTCGCCAATATTGTGCCTCAGATGAAATCCAAACAAACTCAAGCGGACAGCAGCTTCTTTGGGACTGAGAAATTGAGAAAGCAAAAATCCTCGGTCTCGAAATTTTAAATCACCTATTTGATGAATAAAGGAAGGCATCATCATCCAGTGCCGAGCTGATGGTAATGCAGAGAACCAGGGTGCTAACAAACTGTTTTTTTGTAAAACTGGCTTCAATTTTTTGTCAAAAATCTCAAGCTGAGTTTCTACAAAATCTAGGTTCTTTTCCAAAAGATCCGTTAGACACGTCATTAAAATAAAAATATCCACCAATGCATCAAAATCTCCACTTTCAAAATTAATGCTGTACTGTTTGAAATAAGATTCAAGGCCAAGCTCTTTAAGTTCTTCTCCCCTGCGATTTTGCTCTGGAGCAACCATGCCTGACCGCTCATAAGTATTGTGAAGCAGTTCGCGCAACACAGACGCCCATCCAAACTCCGACCCCAGAGGAAGATCTGCAGAAATAGGTTCGGATCGTACTTCTGAGTGCGGGTTCTCCTGATTAGTGCTCAATACCTGTCCCATTTTCAGGCGACCGTGACTCTGGTCTAAGTTACTCATGTTTTTGCCAGCTTGACGCACTGGTTGGGTTGTGTTAGATTTTGGCGCAGGAGAAAAAAATGGACCAACTAGTTGACCAGTACGTGTTTGTTGATTCCGCAATCCAACATGGGAAGCCCTGTTTTCGGAAAACCCGTATTCCTGTGTACGTGGTACTTGAGCTTCTTGAGGGAGGTTTAAAGCCTGAAGAAATTGTGAGTCAAAATTATTACCCTGATTTGAGCCTTGAACACGTGCGCGCCGCTCTTCGATTTGCTGCACTCTACGCCAAAAACCAAGAATTTTTCCCATTCCAAAAATCCAGTTGAACCCATCATCAGCAATTAAATTCATGATTGATGAAGATGTGCCGTTTGCGCTTCTAACGGCACTCAAGAAAAAGGGATTTGACTGCGTCCGGACACTTCCATCAGTTTCTGATTTGGAAGTGGCAAAACGTTCAAAAGAGGAGGGGAGAGTTCTCATCACGCTCGATAAAGATTTTACAAATCCCTGTCTATTCCCACCCTCCCAATACAACATCATTCGCATCAAAATACACCCACCATACTCAGGTCCAATCATTGAAGCATTTAGCAAGTTGCTGCTTGCTCTTCCTCCTGACCAATTAAAGGGCTTCATCATTCTTGAGGAAAATGGCCATATTCGAGTTGTGGATTGACTTATTTCGGACTGTACTCTTGAGCGCGATTCTTCCTGATTAGCGCTCAGTGCGCGTCCTATTTCCAATTGACTGTCATTTTTTTGTGCGCCTCGTCTCAGTTTTGAGTGGGATGAAACTTGAGGAACAAGTTTAATTCGCGGCGTCCTTGTTTCAGGTCTCAAATCAAAATTTGACCGTCTGACCAAAACAAGGTCGCTAGCTAAGTGAGAAGTAGCGGCTTGGCTTGGGCGTTCGGATGGAAGCGAATTCTGAAAATTATTTTTTGCTGCGCGTGTCGCGCTTGAATGAGCGCCAAATGAATCAATCTTTTGTTTGAGCGCTGCTTCTACCTTTGAAAAGTAATTTGAAAAAAAGGAATCAAGCGCTTCTGAAATTCTCTTTTTTAATTCGTACTCATCCAAAGGTTCTCTGTCATCCTGAGGAGGTGTAGCCAACGAAGGATCTCCGTATTTAGATCCTTCGCTATGCTCAGGATGATCCTTAAATAAGTATTCATCCCTAGTCACCCGCGCAAGCGCGTCTACATATTTAGTTTGCTCACCCACCTTAGCAATACTTCCCTCCGCAATTGAATTTTGAATGATTTGGTCGCGCCAATGCTTAAGCGACAGCGTAAGTTCTTGTGGCTGAAGTGCCATAGCAAGCTTTGCAGCGTAATCGCGTGCAAGCGCGTCCCAGAGATTTCCGTTAAAATAATTCGCGAAGGAACGTTTTCCTTGCATCACATTCAAGTAGGTTTCTCTTCCGCTAAATTGATTGATGTGTGGCTGAATCACGACATACGAAATATTTGCCGCTTTCAGTTTCTCCGTAATCCCTTTTTGATGAAATCCACCTGTTGAAATCAAGGCAATTTGAGCTTTTGATTTCTCCATCTGCTTGAGCGCATTTTGAAAAAGTGCTTCGTCGCGCTCATGAGCAAGTTTGTAAAAGCGGAAGTGGGGTTTGAAGAGAACGTCAAGCGTATCAATGTCATCCTGAGGGACTGGCCACAAAGTGGCTAGGACCGAAGGATCTAAGTTCTTAGATCCTTCGGGCTTCGCCCTCAGGATGACACCAGGATTGGAATTATGAACACTCAATTTTAACAATTCACTTGGCTTTGTGTTCTGCAACTGCTTCCAATCACCTGGCTGGAGCTCAAGCTTCGCGAAATCACGCAAAATACCAAGCTCGTAATCTGCATTTAAGATTTTCTTTTCTTCTTCGGTTTTAGGAAGCGACTCGCGAAGCTCGGTTTCAAACTGTCCTAATTCACTAAAAAGTTTCGTGCCCTTAATCATCGAAAGGGTTTGAGCCTGCTTTGCTGACGGCTTTAAAAGGTCTGGAATTTCAACGGGGACATTATTTTTCTGAGCTGCTTCAGAAATTTGATTGATGAGCGCTCCTCCATTAAGTCTCCCCGTCCAGTAAGATTGAACGCCTTGATTCAAATTCATTTGATTTTCCTTTGAAAGTGTTCGCAGCGCATTTGCTTCAAAGGTTCTGACAAACTGGGTCATAGCCGTGTCCAATACTTCACTTGAAGAATGCTCTTGGTTTGAATTGACTTGTAAAAGTTTGGCAAGTTCAGGGTAAGTGGCAGCAAATATTGCTTTGTCATCCTGAGGGACTGGCCACGAAGTGGCTGGGACTGAAGGATCTAAGTTCTTAGATCCTTCGGCTTCTCTGAAATGCTGCCTCAGGACGACATTTTTTTGCAATAAATTAAGGTCATTTACATACTCAAGCAAATCAATTTTTTCGTCCCGGAATGCCTTTTGAGATTTCCTGAAGCGCTCGGTCTCAGGACTCAGATTTGCAGTTATTGTTTCATTCAACCTGGATTCAATGTTGCCCAGCAGTTTTAAAATTTCATTTTCATTTTGAATGGCTTCAAGAAATGCTTTTTTATTTTCGTCATAAAGCGCTTGTGTTTCGATTCCATAAAACGCCGTGCCAGATTCACTCCCCGCAATAGAAGCAGTTTCGCCACCCGACAAATCTCCTTTCTTAAGGTAGCCAGCCAAAACCTTTTCTTTAAGCTTTTCCTCAGGAAATGATTTAAAGAAGAGACTGTCCAGCTTTCCCTCACCACCTTCCAATAAAACCAGCGAGAGTTTAAGCTCTGCTTGAAAGTACTTGATGATTTTATGAACATTGGTTTCGGAATCTGTGTTGGCATGCGCGTTTTGGACATACAACACAAGCCTGCCAGACGCATCATCCTCTGCGACATGTGAATCTTGAACAGTTCCGAGATCCCCAGGAAGCGCGAGCGATTCAATAATTGAAATTGGACCGCCTTTAATCATCCCGTGACGAGGAGAAATTGCGCTTCCCAAGGGAGCTTCGGCAAAAAGAAAGGGCTGGTGAAAGTTATTTAAAAGTGTGAAGCAAAGAAGCAAAAAAAATGCGGTGGGTTTTTTCACATAAAATATGAATGATTTGCTTGAGTGTCCTGTCGTCACGGGATCTCGGTAAATCGACTTTCTTAGTTACTTTAAAAAGTATACCCACTCACTTAAGGGCATACAAGGCCATTAATGCGATGTTAAACTCTAGGCCATCACCTTAAAAAGGCGGGGGAGTTCATTGCCCATCCTTAGAATTTCTCTTGATCTCATCCGCTGCGAAACCTACACTACTCACTGAAATGGAAAAACAGCAGCTTATTTCGTATTTTTTTATTGCGCTTTTTTGCTTTATTTTGTACCAAATTGTTCTCATTTTTTCTCCTTTTTTCAATGCTATTTTCCTTGCAGGTATTTTGGCATTCGCATTTCATCCCCTTTACAATAAAATCCGCTTGAGTCTGAAGCTTAAAAAGTCTGCAGCTTCTTTGATGACAACCATTCTGGTACTTCTCATTGTCATCCTGCCCGCAGGCGCAGTCCTTGCCAATTCTTTAAATGAAGCGGCTGAGTTTTACCAAAAAGTAAGCGCGCTGATTAGGCAAGGAACCATTGAGCAGCTGATTGAACGTGCTCGTCTGTTTCTCTCCCAGGAATGGGCACAACAAATTCGCGTCGCTCCGCCCGCCCTTAAAGCCAATGTGACAGAACTTCTTCTGAAAGGTGCGCGGGCAATTGGAAATTTTTCGGCAATGCAATTGTCTTCCTTTACAAAAAATGTTTTTTTATGGGCAGTGAACTTTTCTTTGATTCCAGTGCTGCTCTTTTTCTTTCTGAAAGATGGCCGGCTGCTCCATGATTTCTTGTTTCAATTGGCTCCGCTTTCAAAATTAAATAAAGTGCTGGTCTCTCAAAAGATAAACGAAACGCTTGCGGCCGTCATCCGCGGTCAACTCGTCACGAGCCTTGTTCAGGCAGCGCTCACGGGATTTACATTTTGGTTTCTTGCACTTCCACTCCCGATTTTTTTCGGCTTTGTCACCTTCCTCACATCTCTCGTTCCTGTCACGGGCGCAGCCACAGTATGGGTACCATTTGTCATTTATTTATTTGCCGTTAATGAAACCAGAAAAGCTGTTACACTTCTTCTAATTGGCATTTTTGTGATTAGCTTAAGTGACAATCTACTTAAACCAGTTTTAATCGGAAAGAAAACAAAGCTTCCGCTTTTACTTTTATTTCTTGGAATTTTTGGTGGGCTTAATCTTTATGGCTTTATTGGGCTTTTTGCAGGACCAGTTGTTCTTTCCCTCTTTTTTGTTTTACTAGAGATCTACCAGAAAGAATTTCAAGCAGAAAACTAACCGATGAACTTACCAGCCCAATCGACAAAATAGACTTGGCTGTCAGAATCATGGGCGAGTGTAATTTCAAATGCAATCGGGCCGTCGAGCATCGGGCGGATGTCCACTGAAACAGGGACACGGCTCACCTTTGGTTCAAACCGAA
>JAHFHD010000052.1:0-5191 GCA_023247075.1 Candidatus Omnitrophota bacterium
CGCGCAAAGACCCGAAGCACAAAAATCGAAGAACAACAATTTTATTCCGCCTTCAAGCGAAAGCACGCAGCAGTGAGTGGAAATTTATTGAAAAAGTGTTTCAATCAAAACAGTGGCGCAATGAGGAAGAGCCTCTAGTTAAAGAATTTGTGACGGAAGGACTGCTGCATTTTATTCAGAAAGAGAGACCGGTTGGAAGCGTTTCATTTTTAAGATCACTCGCCCAAAATGGAATCGTGCTTCCAGAAGCCGCTTCTACTTTAGCGCTGAAAATCTTAGGTCAATTCGAGCGTGAAGAAATTGTAGAAGGCAGACCCGAGCAGAAAACCATTCCGGTTAACCTGGGCGGCTCAAAGACAATTCACGTGACACTTCACATTTCTTCCATTGCCCGCCGCTTAGTCAAGCTGCCTCAAGGCCTTGACACGATCAATGAAAATCCAGACGGCTCGGTCAGCATTACCATTCCGTGGAATCACGAACAAGACGGAGGAGAAGCGGCATTCAAAGGTTTAATAGAGGATGCGGACAAGTACTTATGGTACTTTCTTAACGCCAAAGTTTTTTCTTCCAAAAAGAATTTTCAAACTTTTCTTCGCAGCGGAGTAAAGTGGGTGGAGGAAGTCCAAGAGGAGTTGGAAAGATATCAAGCAGCGCCAAAACAAAATGAGCATTTAAAAGACGAGATTACGAAAGCTTGGGCGCGTGAGCGGGTGAACGGCAATGGAGCCAAAGCGTGGAGTTCGATTAAAGCGTTTCTAAAAGTTAAACTCGGGATCGAAGCTTCAAATTTCAAAATTGAAGTGGCCGGCGTAAAGCCACAAGAAACCAGGTCAAATAGCGGCGAGATTCGTTTAGCGAATGCCAATGACTTGACGGCTTTCCGGGCGGCTGTGTGGGATGAATTGAAAGATGGAATGCAGATTAAGCTTGTGGGGCCGATCGTAGAAGAAGAATCGGAAGATGGAAAAAAGCCCGCATTTTACGCTGAAAAAAGGAACAGAAGAAATATAGAAGAAGAGAAAAAAACAGAAACGCCGGCCTCCCGTTTGGCCGAAGATTTGGCCGAATTTTTTATCACCGTAGACCCAAAAAATGAATTCGCCGGGTCATTTGGGCGGCTTCGGTTTCAAAAAACAATTGCTGCTCTTGAGCTCGAAATTAAAGAGGCGATCAAGCAGCTTAATGGGGAAGTTCCAGAATACCTGCTTCCTCGAATCCAACAGTTCCAGATTGCTTTCGAAAAGGCCGCCAGAGATAAAGTTGATAAAAAACTAAAAAGATCTCCACTGGTAGAAAGAGGGAAGAGCAAAACAATTGCTTCTTCACACGCGGAGCTTCGACGCGTCGGAAAGGATTTTTGGGAAAGTGATATTTTATCCAAGGCTTATCAAAGTTTAGTCACGCTCTTTAAAAAGGATGAAAGCCGTATAAGTTTTTCGGCCTCTGAAATTGGATTTACGAATCATCAACTTAATTCACTTTTCCCTAAGTTGGTTCGTTTAGCCCGAAAACTCAGTTTGCATGATGTGCGTTCAGATTTGGTTCCACAGAGAATCGCCATTGCGTTGGAAGAAAGGAAAACAAATAAGAGACAGCGGCAAACCAGAAGAAGCAACGCTAAACCACCAAAGGTTAACACTGCAGGTGCAGCTAAAAGAATCATAACCAAATTTAAAGAAAATAAATCTCTCAGAAGGTTTTCAAACCCCAGCCAATTTGGGCTTGGCGAGAAGGAGCTTGAGAAAAGATTTTCTCGAATTCGTGAAGAAATGTTAGCACTGGTTCGGGAAGAAATGTCATCAGGACAAATGACTTCTGAAACGGAAACACGAATACACGAAGCATTGGAAGCGTATGAACAGGGGCGGAGTGTGGACCGGATAGCAAAATCTCAAGGAAGCAATAAAGCTAAGCGCATTTTTAATAATATTGAGGGCCCGCGCAAAGATCGTGGAGAAATGATTTTGGTCCGCCTTCAAGCTTTGGCGCGGCGCGGCGAGTGGGAGGTTATCAAAGAAGCGCTTCAATTGAAACAGTGGAATGATGAGCTGCCTCAGGTTAGAAAATCTGTGACGGAAGGATTGTTACATTTTATTCAAAAAGAGAGACTGGTCGGAAGCGTTTCATTTTTAAAATCACTTACCCAAAATGGAATCGTGCTTCCAGAAGCCGCTTCTACTTTAGCGCGGGAAATCTTGGGACAATTCGAGCGTGAAGAAATTGAGAAAGGTAGACAAGAACTACAAGCCTCTCAGGCAGACCATCGAGACTCAGAGACAATTCACGTGACGCTTCACATTTCGCCTGCCGCGCGCCGCTTAATTAAGTTGCCTCAAAGTTTTGACACGATCAAAAAAAATTCAGACGGCTCAGTCAGCATTACCATTCCGTGGAATTACGAACAAGATGATAGAGAAGCGGCATTCAAAGGTTTGATAGAGGATGCGGACAAGTACTTGTGGTACTTTCTTAGAACCGAAGTTTTTTCTTCTCAAGAGAATTTTCAAGCTTTTCTTCGCAGCGGAGTAAAGTGGGTGGAGGAAGTCCAAGAGGAGTTGGAAAGATATCAAGCAGCGCCGAAGCAGAATGCGTATTTAAAAGACGAGATTACGAAAGCTTGGGCACGCAAACGAGTCGGTGACTCTAAAACTGGGGCGTTTAGTTCGATTAAAGCTTTTCTAAAAGTTAAATTCGGGATCGAGGCTTCAGATTTCCAAATTGAAGTGGACGGCGTAAAGCCACAAGAAGCCCGGTCAAATAGCGGCGAGATTCAGGCCGCGGACGTCGACGGTTTGAGGTGCGGCGGCTGGGATTTATTGAGGAACGGAATGCAGATCCGCATGGATGAATTAAAAGAAGGGCAAGATTCCGGCGGCACGGCTGCATCTCCTGGAAATGTGAGATTGTCAAAACTTTATAACAAGTTAGAGGCCGATTTAGGAGATTTTTTCCAGTTGAGCTACCTTGCAAATGGTGATGCAAGAGAATTTGAAAAACGTTCTTTTCAACTTGCGCTCACTCGTCTCCGCGCCAGCATTCAAGAGCTAATTAAGCAGCTTAATGGGGAAGTTCCAGAATACTTGCTTCCAGAAATTGAAAAATTCAGCGCACAGATCGAAATACTAGACGTCAATCACACCAAAATTGTTACCGCTGTTATTACTGAACCCGATGAGGAAAGTGAAAAGGGGACAGACGGCGGGGTATTGTCTGTTCCCATTTCTGAAGACTTAAAGAACAGCGCACTTACACACAGTGAATTGCGTCGATTTGTAAATGAATTGAATCAGGAAGGAGTGGAAACTGTAAGTCAATTGCTTGGGAATGCTTTTGAGAGATTGATTCGCGAGCAACCGGCGTTGGGCAGTGATGACCAAAGCACGCTTCCAGAAGAGCAGCTTGCTAGTGTTCTTGGTAGTTACCAGATGCAGTACCAGGATTTGTTGGCAGCCTCGAAAATAACTTTTCAGAATTCGCTCGCCGAACTTCACAGTGCAATTGTAAAGAATGAAGTGCGTCACACAGCACCGATCATTTTTTATTCTGAGTCAGCCAAGAGCGAATTGATCCAATTAATCGAAACACTTCAAGTGAGTTTTGAGGAAACGGGTGATGTGACAGGTAAAAATTATGTGATTGGGATTATTGGCAGCCAAAGAGAAGTGCGCGCATTTCAGGGCGAGCTTGCTCGGATGAATTTACTGCGCGGCATGAAATTTTATGGATTGGATGGAACTATGGCTGGGTTTTATGATGTTGAGCACAAATTAGAAAATCAGATTTTAAACCATCCAGTTTTTAGAGACCACGTCGGCATATTTTTTCCATCAGATGAGTTGAATCAATTTTTTCCGCAACAGAGAACAGTACGAACGGACGTATTTGAAAAGGAAAGTTTCGTGCTTGTTCCTGCTTTGATTCGATTCTTTGGGGTGGCTTCGTCTGCGCATGAACTTACTACGGAAAGACTACTCGATTTTATTCCGAGTCAATTTACAAAAGCTGTTCAATATGAAAAAAATAGGGGAGTTCGTATTTTGTCGAATCTCTTTGAAATAATCGCTAAATCTCATACGCAGTTTCAAATGGCGGTTTAGCCATCCCTTATTTCAGTAACTGTTTAGCCCTCTGAAGTCCCCATTGGTTGTCATCCTGAACGCAGTGAAGGATCTGACTGATTGCCAGATTCTTCAGTTCGGCCTAACGGCCTCCTTCAGAATGACAGAAAAAGAAAAATGGGTAGTATTTTATAAGGCTAAATAGACACTATTTTCCCCTGATTTACTCCTTAAAAATTTATTTTTTTGATTAATTTATTGACATGTATGTATTTCTAAAGTATCTTTTCTAAGTATTTTAATAAGTACTTCTAAATATGAAAAAAATAACCGCAATCCTCACAACCTTAGCCTTCTTCTTCAATCAATTCCTTGTCGTTCCAAATGGTTTTGCTTTCACTCATCCTGTCTCAATTGGTGAAGTTTCTTTTCAATCTTCTTTTGATTTAAACCTTCCAAATGCACTTGGAACTACAAAAGAACTATTTGGAGGCACTGGCCCAACTGTCTTTCACATTGAAGAAGCCCATGGACATCATGAAGCAGAGGCAAGCATTGAACAAATCCTTGAGTATTTAAAGAAAGATCAAGGCATTAACTTAATTCTTCTTGAAGGAGGAGCGGGGAAGTTAACGCCAGAACTCCTCCAATTCTTTCCCAATCATCCAGAACTTTCAATCAAAGTAGTCAGTGAACTTCAAAATCAAAACTGGCTCACAGGTCCAGAAATATTTCTTGCGAAGGAAGTGAATCAAATAAAGCCTGTTATGCTGAGTCCTTCGCATGTCATCCTGAGCCCCACCAAACAACTGGCGGGCAGGGAAGCGAAGGATCTAAAATCACTAGATCCTTCAGCTACCTCCTGGAATGCTGGCCTCAGGATGACATCTGTCTACGGCATTGAAGAACCAAATGCCTACATCCGAAACAGTGAAGCCTTTAAAGCCGTGATGCTGGAACAAACAAACAGCAAAGCCTTTTTAAATCAACTGGACCTTCAGATTGAAAAGCTCTCAACCCCTCTTTTAAACAAAGCTTTAAAGACTCACTTAAGAGAACTAAGTGACCATGAAGCAGGGCTCACACCTTTAGACACCTGGCTCACTTATTTAAACAAAGAAGCAAAAGAA
>JAHFHD010000052.1:5291-14841 GCA_023247075.1 Candidatus Omnitrophota bacterium
CTTGATTCAAAGACAGAAGGAGTTAACGCCAGAAGTATTATTGGAACACCTTGTCATCCTGAGGCAAGGCAGCCAAGTAAAGCCGAAGGATCTAGCAGTCAAAACAGAGATCCTTCGTCACTTCGCTCCTCAGGATGACATCGAGACTCACATCTCACCCCTCTTCACCAAAGCTCTTTCCTTCTACCGCATCGCTAGAGAGCGTGACACACTCATGCTTCAAAACATTGAACACACCATCAAAGCAACAAAGCTTGAAAAGGTAGTGGTCATCACAGGAGGATTTCACTCTCAAGCTTTTAAACAATTCTTTAAAGACTGTCATTACAACTACGCTCTTATTTCGCCCCGCATCACAGAGTCAGACCCAAAAGGCCATGACACCTACGTTAAAAGAATGATTCAAAATCAGATGGAACCAGCACCCATTATTTCTTCAGCAACTCTTCAGCTTCCCTTGTCATTGCGAGGACTGGCTGCGGAGCAGCAGGGACGAAGCAATCCCAATTCTGAGATTGCTTCGCTTCCTTCGGTCGCTCGCAATGACAGTGCGTCTGAACAGTTGCATTCATCCACACTTGCTGGATTGAGGTTTGGAGTTTCAACCAATCAAACAGCAGAAGCGCTTGGTGTAAGCAGAGCTGAATACCGGGCTGCGGTTCAGTCTGCGATTGAATCAGTTCGGAAGGAAGTTCGGAGTAATGGTTCTGTCGAGACTTCTGTTGAACATACGGAGAATATTTTTCAGCCTTCTACTCACATATTGACACCCGATGGAATTCAGGACAAGTCCGCTGATTCCGGCGCCAGCCGCCCTAACGAGGAACAGGCGCCACAAGATAAAAGTTCCGGCGCGCCTTCCGAAAATGCCGCGCCAAAAAGTGAGAACGACAACGGCCGCCCTGAAGTGCGGAGTGATAAACAAGTCAACGCATTTGAGCAGTCTGGCGCTTCCAGTATTCCCTCTCCGCTATTTTATCTCCCAATTATTCTTACCCTGAGTTTGGCCGCTGTTATTTTTTGGACTCTATATGATAGCGGTTACTATCGTTATGCTCAACCTATTGAAATGGTAAAACCAGCACGGTCTTTAGATTCAAAGTTATCTGCAACGTGGGCAGGTCGGACATCGACACTTCAGGTGATTGATCTTGTGACAGGGAGGAAGATGGATATCCAAATAGACTCTAATTTGCTGCGTAGTTATTCTCTCAAAAGTGTTCAATTTTCTCCCAATTCTAAAATGGTAGCGATTCACTATCGCGCAAACTTCGGCGAGCGCAGCGGTATGCAATTGATTGATCTTAAAAAAGCGAAGTGGTATCGAGGATTCTTTTATTATTTTGATAAATCCATAGACCAATTTCAATTTTTTCCAAATTCCAAATTCATTTCGGTTTTGTCTGGCGGTAGGATTCAGGTGTTTAATCTTGCCACAGGGGAAGAGCTTGGACTTCCGGAGGTCAGCGGTCCAATATTTGACTTTAAATTTTCCCCTGATTCAAAGCAATTGACAGTTTCTTTTTGGAAGCCAAATCCGTCTTTCGGCAGCTTTAATGATGTTTCTGCTCAATACGAAAAAAATAGGAAAGGGAAGAAGAGCATCCCCCAAGACATTAAAGACAATGTGACAATTAATACGAGTCAATTGACAGTCATAAGAAACGAGCTCAGGAAAACCACCGCTCGCCCCGAAGCGCAGCCTGGCGCTTCCCCTAACACCTCAGCTTCAACCGCTGACCAGCAGAGTTTTGATCAAGCAATCAATACGATTTATCAATTTCTTGATAGAAATAATTTGCCTCTCCGCTGGCTTAGAATAGACAACGAGAAGAAAACATTAGGTCTTGGTCTTTCCGGAACCCAAGTCTCTGACCTCACACCTCTTAAAGGAATGCCTTTAACTTTCCTTGATCTTTACGGTACCAGAGTTAGCGATGATGACGTTTATCATTTTTTCATTAACCAACCTAATCAAGAAGATATAGTAGTTTATACAAGCAGCGGCATAGAAATCACAAAAGACAATATCGAAACCATAAAACCAAGAAACGAACTTAGAAAAACTGCCCGCCCCGAAGCGCGGATAGGCGATGAAGTAGAAAAGCCTATCCAGCGTGGTGTTACTAGTAACACTTCTAAACTTGATAAACTGCAAATACCACAAATGAAAAAAATAGGTGGTGTCCGCCACTGGTTTCAAAGTCACATTCGTTTAGCTCTAATAGTTGGAGCGATCGGCATGGCAATAACAAGCTTATCACAAAGTGAAATTTCCAATACGGAGAGAACTATTGCAAAGATTAATACGCTTCTATCAAAGCATGAGCATAGTGCCATAAACTATAACAAAGAAACAAATTCTATTGAAATGCTTAGTTTTACTGGCATGGGGCATGATCTTTCACCCCTTGCTTCTTTGAGAGGCATTGATATTGGGCAGCTTAACATCTCCTACAGTCCTGAACTTAGCGATCTTTCACCTTTGAGGGGTTTGTCCATTCGTGAGCTAGTAGCTCTTTATACCAATATCACAGATCTTTCTCCTTTAAGGGGAATGCCTCTTAGGGTACTTGGGTTTCGCAATACCAAAGTCAAAGATCTTTCTCCTTTAGAAGGATTACCTCTGCAGTGGCTTTATCTTAACTTTACTGAAGTCTCCGACCTTTCTCCTCTACAGGGAATGCCTCTTAAAAAGCTTGATCTTATGGGGACTAAGGTTAGTGATATCTCACCCTTAAAAAATAGTTCCTCTCTTAATGAACTCGATCTTACATTGACACAAGTTCCTGATGCTGCTATTTATCAGTTTTTCAAAGATAAAGCTTCTGAAGAGCAAAATAAGTTACGGATTAGGACATCAAAAGGTGACATGATTACAAAAGACAATATCGAAACCCTCAAACCAAGAAACGAGCTCAGGAAAACCACCACCCGCCCCGAAGCGCGGGGGAGTGATAAGCAAATCAACACGTCTGAGCAGTCCAGTACTTCCAGCAGCGTTTTCAGTGCTGCCCCACTTTTAACTGCAAGCGCTCCGGTTGTTACGCTTTCACTCTTATTTGTCAGCTATTTATTTCTCCTCGGTCATGAATTTCTAACTCGAGAAACCGCTAGTGATGATGAATTTGGCGCCACTCCACCTGAAGATCAGCAATTTTCATGGAATCCAAAGACACAGCTTCGGCATTTTATCGATGACCTCAAGATTTATTTTGACGATGATGACGGTGGTAGTTTTCATTATAAAGCCGCTTCCCAAAGTACTGGCTTAGAAAGCAAGGATGGGCGCCAAGAAGTACGAACGAGCGATCAAACACAGCCGCCCGTTTTAGCGGCTGATGCGCTCGACCATAGTTATGCTCGGATTTCCAAAATTGGACAGTTTAAGTACAACCTCAGCACCTATGGAACAACGGCCGCGACGGTTTACGTACTTCTGCGGCTGAGTCATTTGGCGAAGTCAGGATACATTTCTTATCTGGAATATGGATTCACCGCTGCCAGCGCCTTTTTAATTGGTTTTTTCCTACTTCGAACTTTTCTAAATATGAATCTCCGCCGAATCGACCGCGACTTCTTAAAACTTTCCATTTCAGAACTTGCGCAAGCAGATTCAAAAGTGGAAACGCTTCCTGATTTAAAAGCACGGTTTAGTGAGCAGGAGCTAGAGTCTGTTTTAAGCAAGCGTATTGTGATTGCCCACAGGCAGGCTGCTGTGATCTTAGGCGGGCATGTTGTAGGCCCTATTTCTCAAATAGACCGCAAATTTGCCACTTTGCTTCACAAGAAAATTATGAACCAGGAAGTTTCTATCCGACAATTTGATCTTTTAAACGAATGGCTCAAATGGCTGACAACCAACCTGACAGAGGCCGAGCGTGAAACGCAAATAGCAATTGAATTACGCCGCCCCGAACTTCGAAGCGAAGATTTCGTTTTAGATGTGATAAACGCCGTGTTCGGCGCCAGCTTGCAGAAAACCGCAGACGGAACTACTTATTGGGGCCCGTTTCTCGAGCGGCTTGGCTGGTATTCGCTTGGCACATTAACTATATGGTTTGCGATCCTGTTCGCGATATCTCCCGTCTTAAAGAGTCTGGCATTAATAGGAGTTGCGCCGGCAGTTCTGGTCCTAGGCGGGTTAGCAGTGGGCGCATTAGGTCTACTCCTTTCTTTTTTAACCATTCGGATCGCTGATCACTTTTTAGAAAAGGATATGCGTAAGTTCGCTGAACTCGAAGGCCGAGTCTGGGACAGGCTCTCAGAAGAATGGGACAGCAATCCACCTCAATCTCGTCCAAGTGCGGTAGAGCAAGAGGTGACAAAGATTGTCACGCAGGAGGAGCTTCCTCGCGAAAAGTCGGAGTCAAAGAGAAGGGAATTTGAAGAAACGCTTGCTTCTCTTTACGGCTCTAGCCTTGCCCAGTCTCTATCCATCATCCGAAATCAAATTCTAAGCCTCAAAGAAGCTTCAGAACTTTTTTCTGAGGTGAAATACGCCTGGCACGAAGCCCAGGCGCTTTATGAACTAGTAACCACGCACACGCCGGATCAATTCGCTCAAATCCTTACTCAGAATAAAAACGAAATCCTCGCCTCCATTCATAATGCCCTCGAAGCGCTCAACTTTGAAGATGACAATCCCTATTGGGGCAATCGGCACAAGAAAAGAGTTGCCGACCTGAAACAGCAGTATGAAGATTTAAAAAAGTCCATTACTCAAATTAATTTGGAATCCATTCAAACAGATAAAACCACAGCCAACTGGCCTCTTGCGTCCCTCATTTCAAAACTGAAGCTTCAAACTCAAATGCTTCACGCCCTTTATGAAAAGCATCAGAGGTTTGAACGAAATCTCGGCTGGCCTGAGATTCAGAAACTGAATCAGCTCATCACCGCTCATTCTCCCGAAGAGATTCACAGCTACTTCTTAAGCGATAAATCCATCCCCATCGCAAAAGGATTAATTGAAGCCGCAGCCCTCTTAAAAGCTTCTACCGAAAACCCTTATGACAACGCGTTAGAGACCAATCAGTTAAGGGACATCTACAAACATCTCCGTCCCGTGGCAGAGACCATTAATGAAGTTGTTAGCCTGCGCTCTGAGGCGCGGATAGACTCAATGGTGCAAGAAGAGCTTGGCAGTTTTAAAAGTTTAATTACCACCGCTTTTTCAAACGTGGATAAACGCCGTCCAGAAATTCGGACGGATGAGCAGGTCACAAGAGGAATCCATCAAGCGATTCAGGATTTGGCAGACTTTGAACGCCTCCAAGATCCTCGACGGGAACAGCTTGTTGAGGAGCACCCCGACTATGGTTTTTATGATAACATCTATGACAATGGTAACTGGGGCAACGTAATTCTATTTGTGCCGTTGCTTTCAATGGGGCTTATTACTGCCGCGAAAGTTGCAGAGCAGTTTCTTCATTCCGAGCTTCGCTCACAACTGAAAAGGCGCCATCCAAAGGATTACATCGATTACGCCCCCGAACTGCGGACGGAGAAGTTGGGTTTGCTCGACCGCGTAATTTCAAAAGCCCGCAGGATTTCCTCCGATGATGTCCTTAACGTAATTTTTCTAAAGGCACCTTTTCCGGTTTTTCTATTAGTGCTCGCATTTGTTCTTTTCAATTATCCGGCAGAGGTACTTGAGAAAAAACGCCAACAGATTCTGACGGTGAACAAATTTAAAAAAATGGGGCTTGATTTAAAACATATCCAAGCAGCCCAAGAGTTGATTAAATTGAGAGGGTTATTAACGAGCGTCAGTGATAAAACATCGGAGAGCGAGTTGGATAAAATTGCCAAGACTCTCGGAGCGCCCACTTACGCCGATTTCATGTTGGGGATATCTAAGCAGCTTGGGGACATTACACCTGGATTTAAAGGACGCGTGGCCTCTCATTTTTTGGGGATCATTTTTGAATCTGATGGAACAGTGGATCTTAAGTGGAGAAACATATTCATTTATCATAAAAAGGGAGGCCACTTCACAATGGTTGGGCGTGCGCCTGTAAGAATTTCTTCCAGGAGGAAATGCGTAGTGCAACGCGTGGAGATGATCGACCCTGCCCAATTAAATGATCCGTATGACGCAGACCACACCCTCGCCATTTCTTTTTCAGAACTTGAGCGAATTGCAGCATCATCCCCCGGCGACCCCGTTTTATTTAATCGCCGGCCGGAACTCCGAGCTAAGAGGATTCACAAGCCATTTCAATATGACCCAAAAGATTACATCGATTACGCCGCCGGGAAAATGGCTAAAGCATTACAAGCAGATTCCGGTACCATTTCCAAAAGTGCCGCTCAATTGTGGAAAGACGGCGGAAAAATGATGTTCTTTTGTTACGGAGTACTTGCATTGGCTCTGGTGGTGGGGCCGCTTGATTCTTATTATAAACAGAGAAAAGGAGGAGTAGCTCCAGCCCCAGATGCAAATGAGGCACTTGTTCAAATGAGATTATTATGGAAAAAGGGAGAGATTACGCATATTGGGATGACTGAATCCTTGTCTTCGAAATTTGATATTGGCCGTATTCAAACAGAAGAAGACCTGCAACGCGTAGCTGATGCATTGAAACTCCTCTATCCTGAGCACTCATTTTTGTTGTCTGTGGTCAAACGACCGGATGGGACTTCTTTGTTAGTGCTAGTTCCTGAGCTGCAAAAATCTGCCAGAGGACGGACCCTTCGTCTGTTGAAAGTCGGCGGAAAAGTGATGTTCCTTCGCCACGAAGTACGGAGTGAAGCGGATATGCTTGCGAGCGCGATGGCTAGTCGCGAGCATATCTCTTACAGCGTTCTCAAGGGAGAAAACTTTGTTTTAGTTGTGGAGCCGGACGAAAATTTGAGGTTGTTAAAAATTGTCAAGGGAGAAGATGAAAAACGGGTCACGTTGCAAGAGACAGATATTTCCAGTTACATTGGATCGAAATTTTTCCACGCACTTGTGTTAAATGGGAATCGGTACGTTCTTCTTTATGTGGACGAGTACTCATCTATTCCTGTTGTAAGTAAGGAGTCAGCTTACTTGGTTTATGAAATCAAACGAGATAACCAGAGAATCACCGGAATAAAAGAAGTGAGTGAACAAAGTCAAGATTTAGAAAATGTCTTAGAAACCGATCCACGAACCAAAGATTTTTCCCATGAAACTTTTTTTGCTAAAAATGCTTTTAGCCGCGACGCGTTGTTTGTTCGGATCAAAGACCGGAGCGTGGACTCTGCCCGCCCCGAAATTCGGACGGATGAGAATTCCCCGCAACCGATTACGAACATTCGAGAACGACTTAATTTGGATGCGTTCACCCTCGCACGTTCAGCCTTTACTCTTGCCCAAAATGGAAATGAATCAGCAAGCCTGACGCTGCTTGAGGAGGCGCGTCACACTGCGGAGCGCATTGAACATGATGCAGTGAGAGCCGAAGCGCTTGACTTGGTGAATGAGTACGAGCCAAAAATCAAAGCTCGAATTGCCATAAGAAACAATGACCCTAAAGAAAAATACGACCGAAGGGATAACCCCATCTACCAAGCCATTCTCCACTTGGTTAAACACCCTCGATGGACTATGAATAAAGACATGGCTTTGCTTTACACCCCTCGGTTTACACCGATGAGCACGACTGACGGCGCCCTAGACTATGACCTGGGAAGTATCAAAAAACCCGCCTCAATGGTGCGCACCGGGAGCGACAAACGGTTAAAAGCTGCCAAACAGGTGCACAATGCACTTCAGAGGATCATCACTCATTTTGTCCGCTTGCGCATAGAAAACGCTAAAAACTTCGGCCAATATGATATTGACCGTAAGTTTGATTCCCAGCCGGCTCAAGACCTTTCGCGAACGAAGAAAGAAATCAAAAGCGATGTCCTTCGCCTGATGACTTTGGAATATCAAAATATTCTCATCAGACACTTGAGCGCAGTTTTGGAACAGATCGCAATGAATATGAAAGGAAAAAGGCTTAAATTTGTCACTGCCACCCTTGGGCTCATTTTTTTGGAACAGCAAGAAGCAGAAGATAAGGAACGGCGCAGAGAGCCCGTACAAAACGCATTGATGCGTGAATCCGCCATGAAGACCCTTCTAGAAAACCCCAATCTCTTATGGAAGACACGAGAAGCTCTTCTCAAGAGCGCATATAACTATCAGATTATCCACAAGCCATTTCAATATGATCCAAAGGATTACATCGATTACGCCGCTGGGAAAATGGATGCGGCATTACGAGCAGATTCCGGTACCACTTCCAAAAGTGTCGGGTTTAAAAATGACGCCGTCCACCCTGAAGCGCGGAGCGAGAACGCCGCTTCCCGCAGGGAACTGCGTTTCGAGATGGGCGCCATTGGTAACGCCATGCGTTTTATTCTGTGGTCAATCGAAGTTCATTTATTTTTAGATGAAGTCGGTAACGTGTGGAACAATCTTGAGCAAGATCGGGGTGATGTAGATTTTCAATTTAGACCAAGCGTGCAGGTCACAAAAACAAATTTTAAGGAGCTGTGGCGTCAAAAGGAAGCGTCAAATGCAGAGAAATTTGAACATGAGATTACTTCGCAGTATGGCGCAGACATTGCCAAATCCATTTCAACGATTCGAATACAGATTTTAAACCTTAAAGAATCTTCAGAATTTTCTTCTCAAGTTAAGTACGCTTGGTATGAGGCGCAGGCGCTTTTTGAACTTCTTACTACGCATACGCCTGATCAGTTTATTAAAGCCCTTGCTCAAAATAAAAAGGAAATTCTTGCTTCGATCAACCATGCTCAGGCCGCACTTGATTGGGAGAATGACAATCCCTATTGGAGCTTGAGGCACAAGCGCAAAATTTCTGACCTTTGGCAGGCCTACGAAACATTAAAACAAACAATGGCTCAAGTTAACCTGAACACACAATCAGGTTTGCAGGACAGGCTTAATTGGCGCCTTTTCTTCTCCATTTCAAAGCTCAAAAATCAAATTTCGGCACTCCATACACTTTATGAAAAGTACAAGGTTTTAAATCCACATTTAGGCTGGGCTCAAATTGATCAGTTAAATCAATTAATTAATGAGAAATCACCCCATGATTTCATTCGTTTTATTTTGAGCGATCAAGTTAAACCACTTGCCGCCCAGAGCGTCCAAGCCCTCCGTTCATTAAAAGATATTACTGAAAACTATGATGGCGCCGGCAAGAGACTAGAAGAAGTAAAGAGCCATTTCTTCCAAGTGTTTAAAACACTGATTGATGTGAGTAAAGAGTTTAAAGGTACAGATTTCAGTACCCCTTCCGAAAACGCCTCGCCAAAAAGCGAGAACGACAGCGACCGCTCCGAGGTGCGGACGGAAAGCCGCATATCGGATGTCTTAGATCGCCCGTCGTTAAAAAACACAAGCATTGAATCCCGCGCTGAAATACGAAGCACCAGATTCAATTCCTCTAAACAGAACGCCTTGCAGGAACTGATTGAAACGCTTAGGGGAGTCACCATCGCAGGGCAGGATGATCAAGCAAAAGAACAGCTGTTACATCAATTGCGCATTATTCTTGAAACT
>JAHFHD010000053.1 GCA_023247075.1 Candidatus Omnitrophota bacterium
TTAAATAATTAGGCACTGCAATGGCAGTTAAAGAACCAATGATGGTCACGGTAGTAACCATCTCTCCCAATGTGAAGCCTTTTAACCTTTTAACTTTCTTCTTTTGATTTTCCATTTGTTCCATTGCTTTCTAAAATATCACTATTGACAACCACCAGGTAAATAGCAACTGCTAGAAGTCGTCCCGCTTTGGAGCCAGGTGTTGCCTGCTCGCGCATCGGCATTCATCCTATCAAACATCCAATTCCTTGCATCCTGGGCAATGCTAGCTAGATCGCAACCTGACTCTGCTTTATAGGCTATATCGATCATTTTTGGATTTGAAAAGTAACTGTTAAAGCGGTCGTAATATCCGGCGGAATGATCTGCTGACGGAAATGTAGAAATGTCGCGCTCAATGACATATACTTGGAGACCCAAGTTCTTCAGGTTTTTGTACACCTCCGGCATTATTTCGTTAAGCGTGTTGAGATAAGCGTTTGGAACGAGGTAATCCGACGAAGGAAGTCCCGTGATCGGTTCTCCGATTTCTGCATATATATTTGCAAAGTCAATCGGTTCAAATGCAGAAGCTTTTAAAAATTGAGTCATGAGTTCAATTCGTTCAGCAGTTGAAAATGCGCTGTTTCCTAAAACTTCGGCAAGCATGTATTCCCGCTGATAATTATAACCGAATCCATTAGCCATGTAGCCTGTAGTGGTCTCCATAGTAAACCGCTGCATAACAACACCTGCTCCATCCCACGGCGCCGCTAGTCCAGCCGCAGCACTTGAAATTGAAGAGGTGTCGACGGTGAAACACTTGTCTCCACTGATGCCTATTTTAGTCGGGCAGGTTGTGAGTTGATAGTTTGAAAGGTTTGGGTCCACTCGATATCCGTCGGTTGTGTAGTCTTTTAAGCCAATAGCACTTAATGAACCAGTGATGGATTGTTCTTCAGGAGTATTGCCTAAGGTATTAATGTCTTGAGGGAATCTTTTGTCTCGATTGAGTAAATCATTCATATGCTTTTGAATGGTTCTTAACTCTTGCCTCACCATCTCCATATTCACTTCCATTCTAACTCTTAAATAATTAGGCACTGCAATGGCAGTTAAAGAACCCACAATGGTCACGGTAGTAACCATCTCTCCCAAGGTGAAGCCTTTTAACCTTTTAACTTTCTTCTTTTGATTTTCCATTTGTTTACCCTTTATGAAAAGAAGTAGCTGATGAAAGGTTACTTGGTTGTTAGGAGAGGATCAAGAGAGGAGAAACTGCTAAAAAGCATAACATAAAGGAATTGAATGGGTTAAGGAAAGTTAATAAATGAGAGGAGAAAGTAGAAACAGATGGAATCAAACGAATTCAGGCGTGACTCGATGCGGCAAAATTCCAGATTCAAAACCACGATTTAAAAGTTCGTAAATTCCCGCTTCACCTTTTGGGCCCAAATCGCGCGTGTAATCATTCACGTACATTCCAACAAACCGGTCACTGGCTTCGCGCGAGAGCCCGCGGCCAAAAGGCATGGCGTAGTCAAGCGCCTCATCGCGATGTTCCAGTGAATAAACAATGCTTTTCTTAAAGAGCTCTGCAAATGATTTCATTTGTGCGCCACCTAAATTTTTTCTTACTACATCAACTCCAAGCGGAAGCGGGAGGCCAGTTTCTCTCCACCACCACTCACCAAGGTCCAGCGCCTTTGCCAAACCATAATCCCCATACGTCAACTGGCCTTCGTGAATGACAAGGCCAAAATCTGCTTTATCCGATTGCACATACTCCAAAATTTGGTCAAATGGAACAATGACGGGTTCAAAGTTTGGTTCAAAAAGTTTGAGCGCAAGAAACGCAGTGGTCATCATGCCCGGAACCGCGACTTTCCTGCCTTTTAAACGTAGGGGCGCGGCATGCCATGCCCCTACAGATGGTTTCGCTACCAAAATTGGTCCGTAATTTTCTCCAATGCTCGCTCCGGAACGCATGATTGCATAGCGGTCGGCCAAATAAGCATAGGCGTGAACTGAAATGGCGGTTGCCTCAAGCTCTCCTGTAAGCGCGCGCTTGTTAAGCGATTCGATGTCTTCAACCACATGCTCGACTTCAAAACCACTGAGGTCGATTTTCTTATGGGCAATCGCATAAAACATAAATGCGTCGTCCGGATCTGGACTGTGTCCAAATCGAATTTTGGTCTTGGTCAGCGTTTGCATGAGGCGTATTATGCCGCTCTTAGGCGGGAGAAACCAGAAAAAATCTGGAGAATTTGCAAATAAGAGATTGCACCATTCTAGCGTGGTGCGCTAAAACGGTTCCATGCCCAATCCCGCTTATGCCGCCATCTCGCGCAGGAGATCGGCGGAAATCTTGTCGTAAAGGGTTTGAGTGAAGGCGATGGACGGATGGATCAAACCATCTTGCGCAAATGTCATCCAATCGATTGAACCCTCAAGCCGCATTAAAAGAAGTGCCGCGGGAATAGCGCCTTCGTGAGCAAGAATTTTTGGCGTGTCGCGCCGCGAAAGCTTTCTAAGCACTTTTTCCTCACCGACCACAACCACGCGCGTAGAAAACTCGCTCGGTTTTAAACCAAGCTGGCTGCGGAATTTGTTAACCGCGCGGTTAAGTACGGATACGGCATGCTGTGCCCTTGTGTCATTATAAAGTTCGACATTCGCATATTTTGCAAAAATATTCTCACCAAAAATTTGGGTCACCTCACGTTCTGCCAGGAGGTCGCTTTGAAACTCAGGCGCTAAAATAACGAACTGGAAAAAGGGACTGTCCCCTTTTTTTGGGACTGTCCCTTTTTCCAAAGCCTGTTTGAATTCCTCCCGTAATGCCGCGCTCCCCGCAAGCGCCGAAAACGAAATGAGAATTGAACTTGGCAGTTCTCCTTCGCTTGATTTCCGCAGCTCTGTCCGATAAATATCTTTGCTACTAAGAAGATCCCCAAGAGCTCTGTGCGCTTTTTTATCATGAAGTGCCAATAAATACGCGGAGTTTGAATCACCTGGCAATGGCGATACCTCAACTACGGAAGCCCAGCCGAATTTATTCGGTACGGTAGGATGATTGATAGCGTCAAACAAAACGTGTCTGTCGCGCCAACCGGAAATTTCGATGACGGCTTTATCGGTCTCAATTTGAATCACTGCATCAGCTGGAATGCCCCGTGAAAGCGCTGCAATGAGCTCGGCTTTGTTTCGTAAATTCTTACGATTTAAAGTAAGATTTGAAGCGTTCCCAACTTCATTTATCAGTGGCGCCGGAAGTGGTGTTTCTCTGTAATCCAAATGAATCTCTTTAAAGAATCGCTCAGCTTGATCATTTTGGGCAGTTAGTTGAACGATTGACCCGGGCTTAAGCACGAGCGCTGGAAGAACTGCTTTCATCCGCATGTTTGACCATTTAAGCGCCTTCATTTGCTTGAGCGTGCTTTGCACGTCCGCCGGCCGATACAATTTTTCGTTCGAACCAAATTGAAGCTGCGCGTCTCCCGGAATTCCGTGCGTAATAAATGCTTCAAACTCGTCGAATGGACTTGAGCTAAGCGCAACCCTCCGATCCTCAAGAAAGTGAGGTAGTCTTTCTTGAGGAATAAATTCCTTGCTCAATAAACTTTCGTGAATTGGAACATGTCTATTTTCCGGGTCAAGCAGCAATTCAAGAAGATGGGCTGCCTCGCCGCTTGACTTTGGAAAAAATGCATATTGACTGCCAGCTCCTGTTTTAAAAGCTTGTTTCATCGATCGCTCCCAGTCGATAATCTTCCCGCTAAAATAAATGGGAATAAGCGCTTGATTCAAGCCCGAATAGGGTACCTTGCGTTCGGGAATAATAACTTCCGTCGGCTCCGAATTTTTCTCATACTCTCCGGGCTTCTGGTATTGCTCCGGCTCTGGCGTATGAACAAATCTCTTTTCTGGCACAACAAAAAACTGTTCGTGTTCTGGAACAAACTTACCATAAAATTCTTTCCTGACAGATTTCGACAAAGTTACCTTTTCGCCCAGCCGGATGTCTTCAAAACCTTGATCGTGAAGCGAACGAAGAATCAACCGTAATTTTCCGGCGCCAAGCCCAAAATGCTTTAGAAAAAATACGCTCACTTTGCCGCTTAAAATGCGCTCGTATATTTGATGATTGACGGCTTCAAGCGGCAGTTCCTCAAAGTGAATTTCCAAATTTCCAAATTGATATTCCGTGCCTGGCTCGCCAAACTTTGAGGCAATCTGACGAATGCCTTTGGGCGTCGTGTAAACATAAATGATGAATCTCTCGCCTTTTTTCTCCAGTCTCATATGATGAACGGACGGCATGGCGTCTGCGTCGATTCGATTGCCTCCCGCCCCGGAAAATCCAGACGGGTTAAAAAATGTTCGGCCGCCTCTTTGTGTTCTCTTCTGCCAAAGATGAAATACGACTTCCTCCGAATGAAACTGGGCCTCGGTAATCTTTTGAACAATCCGCAGATCAAAATTAAGCGGGCTCTCAATAGGTTTGTCGGTTAAGTCAAATTGCGGCGCTGACAAATAAAGGAGGCGGTCTTTTGAAATTGGAAAGCTGACTTGCTCGCGCTGCAATAGCGAACGCTGTGCAATATCATACGTAACGTTTTCACCGGCTGAACAAAGCGAGCGTAAAAATTTTAATGGGCTTTTTGCTCTTGGATTGGATCCCACGTCCAATTGAATTGTGAACGGCCTCTCAGCCGCGCGGTGATTCGTACGCAATTCATTTCTGGGTGCAGGTTTGGCCGCTTCCTCTAGAAAGTCTTTCGCGGCTGGTTCAACCCTTCTCAATTCAAGCCGCTTGACCCAATTTTTTATTTTTTCAAGCGCTTCTTCTTTTGTCTGGATTTCAGTTAAAACATTTAAGATATAGGAGCGCACACGGTTTGGAGATTCTGCGTGAATTTGAAATGGATAGGTTTGAATCGGGTCGGTGATCGCCCTGACCAAATCTATTTGATCGCGTAAGGCAGCGGCTCGATTACTTGCCGTCACCGGAATTAAGCGATTTAACTCCTGCTGGAACGCCACATTAAATTGCCACGCTTCATTTTTTTTGGCAAAGCGCATCCAAGGGCCCCGCTCCCACCACGTGCCGCGATCTATGTCGTGTAAGAGGCTTTCCGGTTTTACTCTCCCTTTGAGTTCGGCTAATCTTTTGCGAATAGCCCATTCCACTTTCCTGTCTGTCACAAAAAATAAAAGCTGACCCAGCTCGCTAAGTCCAAACCCGCCCGTAAGTAACTTTAAATCTTGATCTTCACCCAAATTTTTAACCGCTAAATCATATCCTAGCTGCTCAGAATTACTTGGGTCATTGCGCATAAATGTGGGAACCCAATTGAAACCGTGCTGCATAGCAACGAGCGCGTTCGTGTCCCGCGCTAACCAAATTGCATGAGCAAGTTTTTCGAGTGATTTCGCGTTACGCAGGCGAAAAATGACCCGAGAAACGTCCTTGGAAGTAGCGGGATTTAAATATAACTCCGCAAAAAACTTAAACCTTTCAGTAAATTCTCTCAGCTGGGGTTGTTGACTGCCAAATGGTTTCTGAATAAACACAAAAGCCTCTTCAGGCGCCCTGAGCCATCCAGACATTTGACCAGAAACAACCATCATTTTAACATCAGCTTCTTTGCGCTCATTCAATTCGTGAATTGCACTAACAAAAAATCCTCCATACGGTGTTTCTGAATTGCTAGATTCCCTAGAATCTGGGAATCGAATATCCGTAACCAGTAATTTGAACCGAAATAAATTCCTTTCCCTAATGCGGCTCAAACCTTTTCTATAATCGGAAGCGTACTCAGCGAATAGAATTTGATGTTTTACCTTAAACTTGTTAACAGCCTGAAGGAGCAGGTTAAGATTGCGCTCAAGATGCTCCCTTGCGTCCTCAACCACAACAACAATCGGATCAAAAGTTAAAGCAGGAATGCTCTCACTGCCTAAATCCACGAAAATCGCGTATTCAAACGTTTGCGATTTGATTTGTTCCAAACTAAGCGGCTGCTCCAAATTGTTTTCCTTTACCATGCGCAGCTCTGGCCTTTGACGATTTGGATTGGACGTGGCATCTTGACTTTGATTAAAAAAAAGTTTTAGGGAAACAACTGCCATCACAACACCCAAAGCTGTTTCAAGCGTATGAGGTGAAAACACATAGTTCGCAGTGAAAGCTCCAAAAAACAAAGTGGGTACCGAAGCAAGCGCAAGCATCGCAGAAATGTTTAGATGCTGCCGCCCCCGCAAAATAGAGGCGTGTAGTGCAATTGGAATCATCATACTTAGAGATGTGACAATGGCATTCGTAAATGTAAAACCGAAGTAAGAGTGAAGAGCAGGCACCATAAAAATACCTCCGCCCAGCCCAATGAGAGGTCCAAAAAAACCAGCCAAAAATCCGAGTGCGCTCAGTTTGAGCGCGGAGCCTGTGTCCCAATTAAAATGATTGCCCATCTCCACTGTCAAAGCAGGAGCTGTGTGCCACACTCCCAATACATCAAGTAGTGATGGAATTAAATACTTAGTGAGAGCGATTAAAAGTAACGCTACCGAAAACAGTTTCTTAAGAGCGGTGCTGTGTAATTTTCGAAATGCTAAATCACCAGCCCAAGAACCTAAGAGAGCGGGAAGAATCATAATTCTTAAAACAAGAAAATGATTGGAACTTAGAAACTCAAAGTTTTGCGGATTTACGATTGAGTGAGCAAATACCGAAAACGAGGCATTTACAACCATTGTCGCAACTGCAATGTGAATGATTTTTTTGAAATCAAGCTTGTCCCCATAAAAAAAGTGAAGGAGGCTCACCATCACCACGCCGCCTCCGATTCCCAAATTGGCTGCCAAAAATCCAGCAAGCATTCCAATAAAAGCCAGTGCGACATAGTCCTTTCCCGACCAAACCTCAGGAAACTCATTTGCGGGCGTAAGTTTTTCTGTAGCGCGCAACTCAGTACGCAGCTTAATATGCACCGCATTGGAAATAGGAACAGATTTTGTCCAGATGTTCAGGCCGTCGCGTAACTGAGGTTTAAACTCATGAACGTACCGAAGTGTAAATTCGGAAAGCGAAACTTGCGCAATAGCAACTCCTTCGGCTCCGCCAAACCCAAGTTCTCGCATGAACTGCTTGATTAAATTCTCCTCGAGCCAAAAAGAAAACGCCGGGTGACTGCTTGTTGGATATTTTTCTTTGGCCTCATCAAACTCCTGCATGAATCCTAGCCCATAAATTACAATTGTTCTGTCCTTCACTTCGAGTGGAATTTCAATAAATGTCTGTTTGGGATGTTCGGTACTCATGAGCCGGATGCGTATTCTTCCCTTGCCCCTATTCACATAAAGTAGAAGTCTTTTACTTTTGCTAGAAAGTTCTTCTGCCGGTTCTTGCTCAAGACCATGAATAGCCCACTGCATTGAGTGCGTGTCATAACCTCCCGCTTCAAGCTTGCTCAAAAGTTCCGTTGGGATTAATGAAAGAATTGCCGCTTTAGCCTCCTCAGTCAAAGCCAATTGGTCATAAAAAAGTGAGTATGCTATTAGCTTCTGCTCCCATGACCAATCTGCTAAAGCTCCTGAAACAAATACATCATTTCTAAATTCTCCTTGCCATAGGCGAAAATCGGAAAATCCTTGTTCATCCGGGTTAACGCCTTTTGGAACAGCAAAAAAAGTAACGCCAAGTCTGCGTTCAGACCCATATTCATTTTGAGGAAGACTAAATGGAACTCTGACTTTGATTTCATAAGTATTCCCGCCCAAATGGTGAATTGAGTCGTCGCTCACTTTTATTGAACGCCACCCTCCACTTCCCAATTCACCGGTATGAACGTAAAAATCAGCTTTGTTCAGTGCGTCAGAATCGGCTGCATTAAAGCGCACGCGCACGAGTTCATCAAAAAATACTTTTGGGGGTTCCGATTGAAACAGAATTAAGTATTTCAACCCCTGAAATTGCTTGACCATTTCGAACCTTCGAATTGCTTGGTCATAAAGATAAAGGATACCGGGCTCATAACCGCCGGGTACATTGGGACTAAAACTTGGAACATAACGCCCTGTGAATTCTCCGCGCACATCATAGACAGTGGCCAAATCATAAATAGAACGTCTAACCAAAGACAGCCATTCGGTTGGATTTTCATAAAACATTTGGGCTGCGTCTTGTAACCCTGTGTACAGATTTTCCGCTTCAAGCCTCAAAGAATATGCTTCTGGAGATTCTTTGAGACGTTCTGCAAGCGGCCGTGCATCTCCTGAATTTCCATTCCAATACTTAGGATGCGCAGCATTCACTTCAGGTGGACGTTTGCCAGAAAGTCCGTTAAGCCCCCGGTCAATACCACCCGACCCCCATCCATCCAGCACGGGGAAAAAGTTGACTCCAAAACTTATTTTCATTCCGCTTGTTCCAGAAGCCTCCATAAATGCTTCTGGAGTATTAAGCCAAATAGATGCTCCCCGGACCATCAACTGAGACAAGGTTTCGTCATAACCTTCTAGAAGAACCACTTTGTTTCCAATTTCAGGATATTCCTGGCCTAAATATTCAATTGTGTGCTCAAATATGGCCTGCATAGAATCTCCTTCGCGCGCAGAAGTTTTTCCGGCAAACACGAATTGCATCTTACGCACAGTGACCAAATCAATAAACTCACGAAACCAGCCATCTCGAGCAGCTTGCGTAATTAATTGATTGATTTCGTCAGGGTCAAGCGCGCGGTCACTTCTCAGTTTTGCTTCAACAAGTGGAAGATTTTTCCCAAATAAAAGAAAAAGCATCCTTTTGTAGGTCACAACTCGCCGTGACCAAACAACAATCATTTGGTCAGGATTAAGTAGATGGACAAGTTCATTTTCACGTCCATCATTTGTGCCTGACCAATCGTCAAGCCTCTTTTGAAGAGCGCCCATCCTTGCAATTTCGTCAAATCCAACCTCATTTTTTAAACGGCGCTTTTGTATGAAGCGAATGTTTCTCTCATATTGCTTCTGAACAACTCTGCGAATCATTTGAACTAATTTGATGCGGTATTGTTTAGCAAGAGTTGTTAATTCTTCATCTGAAATTAAGGGCTTGGATTCTGAGTTTTTCAAAAACTCTGGAAGAGCTTTTCCTCTTGGATTGTTTGGCGCGTTGACAAAATTAAAGATTTCTGCGGCGAGGGAGTCTTTTGGATTTAAGATATTTTCTGGTGTTCTTTCACTCGGATCGGACTGATGCGCATTCATGAGCTTGAGCAATTCCGGGGTCCCCCAAAAAAGATGGTCCACTCCATTGGTCACCGCAGTAACTGGCCGAGCCTGCAGCTCATCTTCGCTTAAGATGCCTTGATCTCTCAAAAACTTGTTTGCTTCCAGGGCATTCCTTTGACTGACTGCTACGATGCTTCCGCCAAACCTATTAGCGAGTTTTGCAATAAAGCTAAGCGGTAAATATTCTCCGTGGTGAAGAAATCCAGGCAATGAAGATTGGTGGGCAATAGACGCTTTGCCGTGAATGAACCATTCAGAAATTTCCCCAGAGTGGTCACGGACCAAGGAGTCGTTTGACTCTTGAAAATAGTGGTTAATGTAACTCCCGAGCTGAACTTTATCTTCATGAAATCGGTCGATTCCAGCTGAGACAAGTGTGTGCGTAAAAAAAACGATGCGGGAACCTGTTAGCTCCAACGCGTCTTCAAATGCCTGTTCAAACGCAAGATTCTGAGCTTCAGCTTGAGTCATTCCTCTGTTCACATATTGAGGAACTAAATGTTTAACATACTCTTTTGAAAGCTCTTCTAAGTGATTGCGTATGGCGCCAAAAAGATAAGGGAAGGTGGCGGTTTCATTTAAATGAATGGGGCCATTTTGATAACCCATTTTCTTTTGAAACCCATAAGCAGCAAGGCCGGCTGTCCACTCATTCAGGAATCTTTCTTTCGATCCCATAAACCCTTGGTACAAATTATTAAGCAGATATTTCTTTCCTCCCTCATTTTGATCCGTTTCGGCCATAATGATTCTCATTGACCCAACGGGCACCGCCCGAAACCGAACGCTTGCAGCGTTCTGATCATCAAGGGGAATTTCAACTTCAAGAGGGTTGTCTGGATTTGAAGGGTCTTTTACATAATCAATCTCAAAATCTTGCGGCCGGCCAGATTGCCTTGCTCCAATCGCTGGATACCCAAAAGCATCAATCTGAGATTTTTTAGCACCCATCAAATAATTTGGAATAAAAACGAGAAATTCCGGCGCATCAGAAAAAGCTTTAAGTGTGGTAACGCCTCCTAAATACGCAAGCGCGCGAATCCATTCGCCAAATAAAACTCCAAGCCCGCCGTCAAAAGAAGCGAGTCGCGGCCCCTGTCCTTCCTGAACCGCGCTCACAATTCCTTCCGGGCTGAGTAACACAGGTGGATGGTTTTTTAAGTTTTCGTAATACGGAGAATTTTTGATCCAACCCATCATCCAGTCATAAGCCTGTTCGGCTTCGTGAACCACAACCCAATCCTCTCGATCCCAATGTTTAATTCCCTTTTCCCTCAAACGCGCAATCTGATGAAAAAAGCGTGGATCAAAATTAACTCCCGCGTGTTCTTCTAAGAAATGTCTTGCCGCCTCTTCAGTTTCATCAACATTACGAAGTTCTGTGCGACTGGTTTTTAATTCTCTAACAAATTTCTCGATTGACCTTCTGCTGAAAAATGGTTGCTCAAGAAGATTCGTTTGGGCTGACAAAAGAGCGCTTAAATACTGTTCCATCCAGTTAATGGTCATCTCGTGGCCACGGTCAGAGCCATATTTTTCAATCAAACCATTCAATACGCCATTCAAAACACCGTCTCTAATTTTGTCTTGGGCATTGGATGCCAATACAATTTGTGTGATACTCGTGGATGACGAACTGTCATCTAAGTATTTCAAACTAAAAACCTGGTCGAGGAAATGAGGAATATCCACCCCATTCTGAGTTGATCTCCAGGCTACGAGACGCCCCCCCTTTTGGTCAAAGCGAAGGGGGAAAATGCTCTTCAAAAACTCAAGAGGGTTAGCAGAAGCAGGGAGTTTTTTAATCCGTGTTAACTTAGTTATTCTGTCGGTTAAATCTTTGGGTAAATTTAAATTAATGTCTCCGCTTGAAATATCAAATTCGCCGATGGCGGTTTGATTTTGCCAGTCATAGAAATAGGTCAATGTTCCAACAGCGGTGCTAACCACTTGCGAAGTGAACAAATCTACTATTTCAATTATCTTGGCCGGATGAGGTGACATGACACGAAATCTCCCCAGCTGCTCTGCTGTTTGATCGGCTACATAGGGAGTGACAAATTGAAGCTCGCCAGAATCGTTGACAAATTCACTTGAGTACCCATGCACATTTTGACCATTTCGCTTCACAGAAAATAAATCGAATACTTGAACAACGTGCGGATCACCAAAATATCTTTTAAGGTTATGAAACTCGCTTTGCACACGAGATGAAGCGCCCGGACTACGGGCAAGTGACAGCACAAATAAAGCCTCCCTGTCGTCTTTTAATTTGGTAAGAACAAGGAGAACGCGCTGATATCTGCCGCTTTGAAATTCAATCACTTGGAGCGGCGTTAAAATATCTTCGGAAGTAACCGTTTCGTCTTTTAAAGAACGCTGAACGGATTGGACTAAGGATTCCCGATTGTGACTTAAAAACATTTCTTGGACAAGCTGAATGACTTCTGTCTCGTTAAAATCATCTGAACTTTCAGCGGTTTCAAATTCATATTGGAACAAATGCCCTAAATTGACGAAAAAAATATCTTTATTGTCAGAATAATTTAAGGCGCTTTGAATGTCTTGATTGCTTTGAGTGAATATTTTTTTCCTAAATTCGAAAAGTATTTTTTCACTAAGCGAGGCGTGCGCTCCAGGATGTTTCTCTGATGCAACCGCTGAAATTTTATTCCGTAGTGGTTCAAGTGAGTGCGGCTGGTCTGCAATCGTTTGAGTGAAATCTCCAATAAAAAGCAGGAAATTCAAAGTAGATTGATTAACCAAATCCGCTAATAGTTTTTTAAGTGCTGAGGGATCTAGCGAATGAATGGCTTTTAAAATATTTTCTTTTCGTGTCAGTGTTTTGGCAAAAGTACCACCAAAAGAAATTGCTTGAGGCAGCTGGCTTTTTAAAATCGAAACGGTTCCATAACCAATTCCTTTTACCTTCCCAACCAAATCATCCCAAGAGGAGTAAGGACCTCCATCCACCACTCTTTGAACAAGTTTTTCGCGTGTTTTTGGTTGAGGCTGAACCCATAAAAAAAGTTGGGACAACTGTTCGCGGGTTAGCTGATTAAAATCAACAGGCTGATTTTCTTCTCGAAGTTCGGAACGGTGTTTTCGCTTTTTTTTCTGCCCAACTTGTTTGCCGCTTTTGTTGTTATGTGTCAATTGTGGAACAACCAAAAAAGCAATTCTTAAAATTGCAAGAAAGGCGGCGTTCAAAACACTTATTTGAGCTCCTCGCACAATCACCATGTAATAAAGAGAGTCAAACGGATCCTTATTCCAAACAAAGAAAAACATTGCAAGCACATCAGCCGCTAACAAAAACTTCTTGAAACGACCAAATGTGCCAAAAAAACTATTCTGAAAATTCTTTATAACTGAATCAAAATTTTCAATCCGAAGTTCGGAGCGAGAAATTTTTTCTGTTTTACTTTGACCAAGCCACTCAATTGAACTCCGAATGATTCCAAGTTCGTTTTGATTTAGCAGCGCGCTTTGGGCGGCGTAGGTCGAGGTTGTTGCTAAACTTGGGTGAGCAAATTTAAATGCTTCAAGGTCGGCGCGCTTTCCAGAAATTCGGGCGAAATAGTTTTTGCCATTCTCTTCTTCTGAAATTTTGGGCGTCACTAAAACATATGGAATTTTATTCTCCCGCAGCCGCGCCGTAATACCAGGAGCGTGAAAGCCGCCGGTAACCAGAATGGCGCGCTTGATCTTTTCTGTTTTCAAAATCCGCTTTAAATTCTCAAACATTACTTGATCCCGCATTTTAGCGAATTTGTAAAATGCAAAAGCAATTTTAAGTGCTTCCGGAAATTCGTCATTGCGAGGCGACATTCCAAGAGTTGCCGACTTGTCCGCCAGTAGTTTGGCGGAAGAATCTAGCGAACTTAGATCCTTCACGGAGTTTACCCTGAGTGCTAGATCCTTCACTCCGTTCAGGATGACACGCGAAGGACTCAGGATGACATTGCTTTTTTGCACGTAACGAAAGATTCGATCTTGGTTGTTTAAAAAATAACGGATGTCATCAGGCGTTGCTTTAAGCGATGCCATGTTTTGAAACGTAGTAAGTATGTGACTTTCTGAGTCAAGAACGCGTTCTTGATTGCTTTGAAAGAGAGTTTCTTTTATTTCGGTCTCAAGAAATTTTATTTCCTTCAAAAGTTTGCGGATGTCGAAAGTGTTTAATGTCAAACTCGGCATATTTTTTTCCCCTCGCCCCCTTTCCGCCAGAGGACGGATTCGCCTTTGACGAAGGGGGAGAGGGCTAGGGTGAGGGGGAAATTGGCTAACGCGGTCGTCCACCCTCACCCCAACCCTCTCCCTCTGCTTCGCGAGGGAGAGGGAGTTATTTACTTGATTCGAACGATCATCATTTTCAAGTAAAAATAAATTGATGAATTTTTCAATTTCAAGATATTTCCAGCGATTGACATGTCGGTTCCGCGCTTCGCCTGCGAGAAAACGCACAAGTTGCGCGAGCTTTTCTTTTCCCTCGAACTCCAAGGTGGATTTTTCGAAGCGGATTAGTTCTGAATTGTAAATTTGCTTCTTCTTTGCTGCGTTCTCCCGAATCAGCGGCGCAAGTGAAAACAAAAACTGAGCGGAATGTGAAGATGTTTTTAGGAAAAGCGCTCCACTCTTCTCATAAAGTGTTTTGTCCTCAACCCCAAAGAAGCGAAAATTTCGGGGACTTGTAATTGCTTCGCGCTCAACTCCTGAAAGTACTGCGTGCTTCATCCAAAATTCGGTGGCTTCCTCTTTTGCTTTTTTGTCTTGGAATTCCCGAAGCTTGCTTAAATTGGCCTCGCCTGAGCCGCCTTCAACCAAAATAGCCTGAATGTTGAGTTTTGCGGCAAGCTCGCGCGTCAGCGCGCCAATATTCCTCTGTGCTCCAAGATTGGAATGCGCATCCTCAAAATAAACGATGAGGGGGGAATCGGGTGAGGCATTTTCTGGAAAAAAGACTTCGCTAGTGCGGCCTAAATTCTCAGGAATTAAAATCTCCCTTAATTCTTGCGCTAAGGGTAGAACTCCAAACGCTGTGGGAATGCTTTCAAGGCTTGGAGCGGTTAAAGCGAGATTCGAAGCGGAAAAAGTAATCAGAACGCAAAGTGCTGCTACTTTCCACAGTTGTTTAAACTTCAAGGAACCTTGATGCAAAAACCACCCCGGGGACATAGGATTTTGGTGAATACCTTCAGCGTCCCAGCTCTGAATGTGAGGCGAATTATAACTTAAAACACTTCTCTGAAATAGTGGTTTTTTAAGGTGTAAAAACCCAATTTTCCAAGCGCTTGGAAAATTGGGTTTTTAGGAAGTGCGCAGGCTGTGCTAAACTGTTCATTCTTTCTAAAAACGAGGAACAAAATGACTCAAAAACTCAATGAGCGAAGTTCTACGATTACTGAAGGGCCATCCCGTTCACCTGCGCGCGCGATGCTCAAATCGATGGGGCTCACAGACAAAGACATTAGCCGTCCAATCGTTGGCATTGCAAA
>JAHFHD010000136.1 GCA_023247075.1 Candidatus Omnitrophota bacterium
ATGGCGTTTGATAGCGGTCAGCAAGCGTGCGGACTAATTTCGCATCGATCATAAAATCTCCCGGACCAGCTTCAGGAGGCTTTCCCGGCCAAAGAGACGGGCATAGCGAAGGACCTCTTTGGCGTCGGCTTTTTTGACACGTAAGCGCTCATTTAACGATTTCAGCCGGAGATCCACAAAATAACAATAATCGACCAAGGCTTTTTCCGGAACCGCCATGAGGATGTTTGCCTGTCCTTCCTTCACGAGATGGTATCCCGTATAGGCTTTTCGCTTTATTCTTGAATATTCATAGCTTTTGCCCTGGACCGTAAATTCACGGGTAATCTTGGTGGTGACGGAAGTGACCGTATAAACCGTTTCCGGAATAAACCGGTAATAGGCAAGCGCATATTCCATGGAAATGTAGGAAGGACTATAGATTCGGTTCGCAATTTCAAGTTCATGGGGCGGGTCAGACCTGAGGGCGTAAAGGCCGTTACGAATCTTGATGAAAAGGTCTTGGGTATGGTCCTTGACGAACTCCTGCGCCGCACGCTGAGTCACCCGGAACAAACGGCGGAATTCCTCCGGAGTGAAGATTCTCATCTTCTTCTGGCTAAGCACATTCAAGACCTCAAGGACACTAAGTGATTTCATTTTTCGCTCCATATAGCGCTAAAACTGAAACGGCTCTATTCTATGGAGAAGAGGGCCGTAAGCAAGGAAAAAGATTCGGATTTCAGATCAATCAGATGCGTAAAAAGATGCCAGCAAACGACTTGCAGGTATAAGGTTTCTCTCCCATCTAATACCCTAGGTCTTAATCGAAACTTTTAGTGGTTTATCTTGTGTGTTCATAGGTTCAATTTCACTATTGAGTTTTCTGACTGGCTAAGTTTTTTTCAAATGGGAAATGAGCGAAATCTGTATCTTTTAAATAACTAGAATTTTTTATGTTGATGTCATTATGAAGTGCTAATTGTAATTTTTGAATTATCGACCGGTCAATTTTTTCATTCTTAGCTATTTTGTCTATTTGCTGAATTACACTATCAGACGCATAAATATAGAGAACTGATAAATCCTGATTTAATTTTCTTATTTGATTATTCTCTAATTTATCTCCTTCTTTATAAGGTAATAAGAGTTCGATATTTCTTAAAAAATTGGCATAGGCTTTTGATTTAATTTTAAACCGCTCGAGGTCGATTTGACTTTTTGAAGTATACATATAACCGCCAATTAGAACACCAGCTCCGATTAAAGCAGCTATAACTTCCTTGGATAAGAATAGTGATGATTTCAAATAATTGAAAGCTGTGATAAGAATTGAAAAATCAATCCCGTTCGGATCAGTAGGCTTAAATTTTAATTCAAACAAATAACTCAGCAACAATACAACGAGTCCAAACATATAAATAAATCTATGCCATTCTTCATCAACTATTTTTAGTAACGTTTCTTCTTCTCCGATATCAATATGTCTTCCCAATGGACTAAAAAGGCCCCAGAGAATTAAGCAATAGGCAACAAAGCGAGATACTATTAAGAGTTTATAAGGAAGTTCGTACGGGTAAAAAGAATTAAAAATTTCGAATGTTGATAAAGAAAAAATTGCGGCCCAAACCGAAATCCAAAATGCCCTCCATACATTATGATGAACTTGATTAATAGCTCCTTCCAATGTTTTATGACCAGTCGCTGGTGTGTGTCTACTATTTAAAACAATCAATTCTTTCGGATTGAAAAGTAAAAAAAATACTCGTCTTAACAATCCCACCGTGTCTTGGCGTAAAACAGCCATCAACACACACCATAAAAGACCGCATACCCCACTAAATAAAGAATGGTTAGGAACTCGCAATATCAAGGCGCCAACTAGCAACAAGCTCAGGAAAATTGTAAGCAGCATTTTAATCCTTCTGTAATACTAACAGTTTAACAATCCCTCTGACAAAGAGTGACAAACAAGTCGTGCATTCGAATCACTTTGGACAGCCAAACATTTTTATTAGCACTTTTTCATAGGCTTTGAATATATCACGCTTTAAACTATTTTTCGATGCTCAAGTCAATCCGTTGTCCGGTAATTTGAGCCAGTCTTCGAATCAATCTTCCGGAGTGATTTTCCCGCGGAGTTGTTTTTTTTCGCCGTGGAGATGCTTGGACTTGAGGATTTTGTCTTTAGCTCGCTTGGAGCGTTTACGTTTTTGGCGTTTGATTTTCGCAATGCGTTTTGCCTCTTCACTTTGACGGCCGTAAATCTGAGCTTCAATTTTTCCAGCTAAAATTTGCCGTGCGAAATATCGATTCATTGCCTGCGAGCGGTCCTGTTGACATTTGACCACAAGACCAGTCGGTCTGTGTTTTAAAACAACACAACTTGCAACTTTATTGACATTCTGTCCACCCGGTCCACCGGAACGAATAAAGGATTCTTCTAAGTCTTCTTCTCGTATTCCGAGCTGCTTGAAAACGTGTACGAGGGATTCATTTTTCTTTAAGGAAACAGGAAATGGCGTCATGATTTAGATTCTTCTGGTTGCGCTAGGTATTCAAATCGCATAATCATCTGAAAAAAACTTCATCTCCTTGGGGCGCACATAAACCACATCGCCTTTTTTAATCTCAAGCTCATAATATTGGCCAATTGGAATCTCGACATTAATGAGATCGCCCCACTCACTAATCATCTCTATTTTCACAATTGGACCCGCTGGATTTAAGTATTTGATTGTTCCTTTAAATGACTGATTTCCAGAAGCCGTTTTCTCAACTTCAAATAAATGAGGCCGGATGTAAATTCTTGCTGATTTTGCATCAGGACTCACGTGACTCGGAAGTGCCAGCGGCATGTTTCCAATAAATGCCTTACCATCTTCAACCCGGCAGTGAAAAAGATTCACATTGCCAAGAAAGTGGTACACAAACGGATTTGAAGGATCGTGGTAAACTTCTTCAGGCTTGCCGACTTGTTCAATTTTCCCTTCATTAATCACGACCACCCGGTCTGCAAGTTCAAGTGCTTCTTCAACATCATGCGTCACAAAAACGCTTGTGATGTGCAGTTCATCGTGAAGACGTCTCAGCCACGCACGGAGTTCCTTACGGACTTTTGCATCCAACGCTCCAAACGGTTCATCAAGGAGAAGTACTTTGGGTTCAATAGCAAGCGCACGCGCAAGCGCCACTCGCTGCCGCTGGCCCCCAGAAAGTTCTGATGGGTACCGATTCAAAAAACGCTCAAGCTGAACTAAAGCTAAAAGTTCGTGAACCTTTTTTTTAATTTCTTCTTTGCTTGGTCTCATTTTTCTGGGCCGAACGCTCAATCCAAACGCAACGTTTTCAAAAACTGTCATGTGCTTGAACAAAGCGTAATGCTGAAAAACAAATCCAACTTTTCGCTCAGACAAGCTTAAATCTTTAATCTCCTCATTAAAAAATAAAACTGAACCTTGATCCGGTTTTTCAACACCGGCAATAATCCTGAGTAAAGTTGTTTTGCCAGAACCCGAAGGACCTAGAAGGGCAACGAGTTCCCCTTGCTTAATCTCAAGACTGACATTTTTGAGCGCCTTAAAATCGTCAAATGATTTATCAATACTCCGAATGCTGATTCCCATTACTTTTCCTTTCTAATTATGAACTTGAGTTCTGCAAATTTTTGAGCCAATCCCCCTCTCCCTCGCGAAGCAGAGGGAGAGGGTTGGGGTGAGGGTGAAAAAGTGCAGATGCTTCACATCCCCCTCACCCTGCCCTCTCCCCCTAAAAAAGGGGGCGAGGGAAAAAAGTGCAGAACTAAATTTATAAATCTACTTTGGTTGAGTCTCGCCGGATTCAAGCCAGCTTTTAAGAACAACTGTCACGAGCGCTAGCAACATGAGTAAAGATGCCACCGCAAAAGCTGCTGTAAAGTTGTATTCGTTGTACAGAATCTCCACGTGCAGCGGAATGGTATTGGTGAGCCCTCTAATATGACCGGAAACAACTGAGACTGCCCCAAACTCACCCATTGCGCGGGCGCTTGAAAGAATCACGCCGTACAAAAGTCCCCATTTAATATTGGGGAGCGTCACCTTCCAAAATGTTTGCCAGCCACTTGCGCCAAGTGTCAGCGCAGAAATTTCCTCTTCGTTTCCCTGCGACTCCATCACTGGAATCAGTTCGCGCGCAACAAATGGAAATGTCACAAAAATGGTTGCAAGAACAATTCCCGGAACTGCAAAAATAATTTTAATGTTGTGAGCTTGCAGAAGAGGACCCAAAACCCCCTGTGCGCCAAAAAGCAGCACATAGATCAATCCAGAAATGACGGGTGACACCGTAAAGGGTAAATCAATTAAAGTCAGAAGAAATTTCTTGCCCCAAAAATTAAATTTCGAAATTGACCAGGCAGCTGCGAGTCCAAAAATAAGATTCATCGGAACTGCAATTGCCACAACAAAGAGCGTTAAGCGAACAGCTGACATCGCAACAGGGTCAGTTAAAGCTTGGGCGTAAAACCCAATTCCTTTGCTCAAAGCACTCACTACCACAATCAGAATGGGGAAAAGTAAAAAAATCGTGAGGAAAATGAGCGCAACTCCAATTAAAATCCAGCGGACAAACGGAGGTTCGGTGATGGAGATATTTGCCACCACATCTTTAGACTGCGTTCTTAAACCAATAGTTCCGCCCATTTCAAACTTTCATTATTTGAGTTTGACGCTTTTTCTTTTCCCCTCTCCCCCTTTCGGGGGGAGAGGGTAGCATTACAAGCACTGGGTGAGGGGGTAATCGTGAAAGCGTTTCAACCCTCACCCCATCCCTTTCCCTTAAAAAGGGAGAGGAGGCTCATTCAGAAAAGTGCCAAATTCGAGTTTTCATCACTTGCGCGTCCACGCCTGCAAGACATTTGTTGTGAATAAAAGAATAAAAGAAATCACGAGCATCACGACGGCAATTGCAGTAGCACCAGCATGGTCATATTGTTCAAGCTTAGTCATAATTAAAAGTGGTGCAATTTCAGTTTTCATTGGCATATTGCCCGCAATAAAAACCACTGACCCGTATTCTCCAACTGCACGTGAAAATGCCATGGCACATCCAGTCAACAGAGCAGGAAAAAGTGAGGGAAAAATTACTTTGTAGAATGTCTGCCATCGATTTGCACCGAGACTAAAAGCCGCTTCCTCAATTTCCTTTTCAAAATCCTGTAAGATGGGTTCGACTGTTCGGACGACAAATGGAAGGCCAATAAAAATAAGTGCGATGGTAATCCCAAGCGGTGTGAATGCAGCTTTAATTCCCCATAATCCAAGAATCCTACCAACCCATCCGTTCGGTGCATAAAGTGTTGTGAGTGCGATGCCAGCTACCGCTGTGGGAAGAGCAAAAGGAAGATCAACCAAAGCATCCACAATTTTCTTTCCGGGAAAATCATAGCGAACCAATACCCAAGCCACAAGCAATCCAAAAAGAGCATTAACGAGAGCGCTAATCAAAGCCGTTCCAAAACTCAATTTTAAACTCGCAAACACACGTGCGGAATTGATTGAAATCCAGAAATGTCCCCACCCCAATGCCGTTGCTTTAAAAAAAAGCAAGAACATTGGGATGAGAACAATCAAACTCAAGTAAACAAGCGTAAAACCCATCGTAAGACCAAACCCAGGGATGA
>JAHFHD010000054.1 GCA_023247075.1 Candidatus Omnitrophota bacterium
AGTGTGGCGATTGAAGGAGAACTGATTACCACCATTGCCATGGAAAAAGAACTCAGATTTGCCATTCGTGAAGGCGGCAAGACAGTTGGTGCAGGTGTGGTTAGTGAGATTGTGGAGTAATCAGTGAACAAAAAGGCGCGACTAAGTAATCGCGCCTTTTTATTTTTTATGAGCAGTGGAAAGTTATCGGTTGGATTACATAGATGCGTGAGTTAATTACTTTGGCGTGTGGTGAATGTAAGCGGAGAAACTACACGACTCGAAAGAATAAAAAAAAGACAACAGAAAAACTTGAACGAAACAAGTTTTGCCGATTTTGCCGTAAACGAACTCTGCATCGCGAAATAAAGTAAGTTTTTTGAGAATTTAGTTGTGCTCATGTCGTCAATGAGTGAGCAGAAAAGATCTCGGTCTAGGCCAGTAGCTCGAACGGTAGAGCATCGGTCTCCAAAACCGAGGGTTGGGGGTTCGAATCCCTCCTGGCCTGCCACTACTGTTACAAAAAGCGGTAAGGGTGCATCAGTTACATAATAAAAAAATACGTTTCAAATATTAATAGCAAACAGTTTAAATAATAAAGAGATTATCAAAGGAAATTAATCAATCTCATGTTTGGAAAAGTAGGCGGTTTTTTCAGTGAATCAAAACAAGAACTTGCCAAGGTTAATTGGCCTACGCGAGACGAATTAATTGGTTCAACGATTCTCGTCATTGTCGTGACAATCATCGTTGGTACATTTGTTTTTTTAGTCGATGTCGGCCTCTCCTTTATCATGAGACTTGTCCTTTAAGAATTGTGCAAGGCATTCAATTACGATGAATAAGTGGTACGTTGTTCACACACAAACCGGCGCCGAGAAGAAGGCAAAAGCCAATTTGGAACAACGCGCTGGACTTGCGCAGATGACGCATTTGATTGAACAAATTTTGATTCCTGCAGAGAAAGTCAGCGAGGTAAAAGCTGGAAAAAAAAAGATTACTGAGCGGAAATTTTTCCCCGGTTACCTTTTAATTAAAATGCAATTAACAGATGAGAGCTGGTATCTCGTCAAAAATACCCCGGGCGTCTCTGGATTTATCGGGTCAGGCAATCGTCCCATTCCCCTTGGCGATTCAGATGTCAATGACATTGTGAAGAATCAAGAGGAGAAAGCGCAAAAGCCGAAGCCCAAAGTTGAGTTTGAAACTGGAGAAAGCATCCGAGTAAAAGAAGGCGCTTTCGTAAATTTTAATGGCACGGTAGAAGAAGTAAATCCGAATAAAGGAAAGCTAAAAGTAATGGTTAGTATTTTTGGCCGCTCAACTCCAGTAGAGCTTGAGTATTGGCAAGTTGAAAAGATTTAATTTATGGCAAAAAAGATAAAAACATTCATTAAATTGCAATGCCCAGGCGGACAAGCCAATCCTGCGCCTCCGATTGGACCGGCGCTTGGTCAGCATGGCCTTAACATCATGGAATTTTGTAAGAAATTTAATGAACAAACAAAAGAAAGACCAGGCATCATACTTCCCGTTGTCATCACTGTATTTGAAGACCGCTCCTTTACTTTTATTATTAAATCTCCGCCAGTGGCCATACAACTAAAACGCGCAGCGGGACTTGCTAAAGCAAGTTCAGAACCAGGGAAAGTGACCATCGGCACTGTGCGTCGTTTAGATGTTGAGCAAATTGCCAAAGAAAAGATGGTTGATTTAAACACCACGCGCTTGGCGCAGGCAATGAAAATTGTAGAAGGAACTGCCAGGAGCATGGGAATTAAGGTTGAAGGTTGAGCTTGTGAAACATCACAGCAAACGGTATGAGGCTTGCTTCAAATCATTTAACCGATTGAAGCATTACCCACTTAGTGAAGCAATTCAGCTTTTAAGCCAGTTTGCAAAAACAAAATTTGATGAAACCGTTTCACTTGATTTCCAACTTGGAATTCGTCCTGATCAATCAAATGAATTAGTTCGAGGGACAGTTGCGCTTCCCCATGGAACAGGCAAAAAAGTTCGGGTACTTTGTTTTGTAAAAGGTGAAGCACAAAAAGCAGCTTCGGATGCTCAGGCAGATTATGTGGGAGCTGATGATTTAATTAATAAAATAAATGGTGGATGGCTTGAGTTTGATGCAATTGTGGCTCATCCTGACATGATGCGTGACATCAGCAAGCTTGGCAAGGTGCTCGGGCCTCGTGGTTTAATGCCTTCCCCTAAGACGGGCACCGTAACAGCAGATGTCGCAAAAGCAATTCGTGAAATTAAAGCAGGGCGGGTTGAATTTAAAAGTGACAAGACTGGCGGACTCCATGTTCGTTGCGGGAAAAGATCGTTTACAAGCGCAGCGCTTTTTGAAAATGCAAAAATTGCAGTGAAAGCAATCGTAGATGCAAAGCCCCAATCGTCCAAAGGTGATTTCATCCGGCGCGCGTATTTAGCGGCGAGCGGAAGCCCTGGCATCCGTTTGAAATCAGCGGCAATGGGAGTTTACGAGAATTAATCAGGTAACAATATGCCCTCTATTGGAAAACAATTAATGTTTGAAGAATTGGTGGACGTGCTCAGAGCAGAGAATTATGTGTTTTTTGCACGATATGAAAAATTACCTGTTTCTGAATTTTCTGATTTGAGGCGAAAACTTGACAAGGTTTCGCATCGGGCGATGGTGGTGAAAAATTCGATTGCAAGGCGGGCGTTTAAAAATTTGGGCATCACAAACATTAATGGGTTTATCAAAGGTTCCGTGCTGCTTACTTTAAGCGACAAAGATCCGCAGTTGGTTTCAAAAGTTCTCATCGACTTCACAAAAGATCATGTCAACTTTGAGTTGGTGGGAGCGTGTCTTGAGCATGCACTTTATGACCGCGACTATGTGAAGGGGCTTTCGGAATTACCATCGCGCGAAACATTGGTTGCGACGGTAGTAGCGCGACTTAATGCACCGATTAGCGGATTTGTTGGAGTCATGGGGCAACTCATGCGCTCCTTTGTTGTTACGCTCGACCAAATTTGCAAGCAAAAAACAGCTTAATCAAAATATCCTAGAGGAGGAGAACATGAGCGCACAAGCAGGAGTAGAAGAAAAGAATCAAGAAACAAAGGGACAGGTTGAAGAGAGTCGTTCTTCCGGAGCACAAGGAAAAGCTTCCACAAATCTATCAACCAAAGTTCAACAACTTATTAAAGAGGTTGAAAGTTTAACAGTTATTGAACTTGCCGGTCTCGTCAAAGCACTTGAAGAAAAATTTGGCGTTTCTGCGCAAGCATCATTTGCAGTTGCGGCAGGTCCCGCTCTTTCAGGGGCAGCTCAAGGTGGCGCAGCACAGCCTGCTGAAGAGAAAACTGCATTTCAGGTCATTTTAGCTAATGCTGGTGACAAAAAAATTCAGGTGATTAAAGAAATCAGAACCGTGACCAATTTGGGGCTAAAAGAAGCAAAAGATTTGGTTGAATCAGCGCCAAAAGTCATTAAGGACAATGCCACAAAAGAAGAAGCTGAAAAAATTAAGGCAAGTGTTGAGGCTGCCGGCGGCAAAGTAGAGATTAAATAGTAATAGAACTCAGCTTGATGGGCAGAAGTTTTAATTTTTAGTTTGTGCTCATTGCAAGAATTTATTGCATGCGGAAAAACAAACAACCAAGGGGATTAACTTATGATTAAATTGATCGAGCGGAAAAGTTTTTCAAAGATTGCGGATTGCATTGGTTTTCCCAATCTGGTTGAAATTCAAATCAACTCGTATGAACGTTTCCTGCAGAGCGATCGTCCCAAGCGCCGCCGCAAGCGGATGGGTCTTGAAGCTGCTTTTCAAGATTCTTTTCCAATCGAGAGTTTTGATAATAGCTGCCGCCTTGAGTATCTCGGCTATTCACTCGGCAAGCCAAAATATTCCGTTGCAGAATGCCGCAAGAGAAGTATGACTTTTGCTGCCCCACTCAAAGTAAAACTCAGACTTGTTCGCAAAGGGATTGCTAAGGAGCAAGAAGTGTACATTGGAGAGCTTCCTCTCATGACTGAGACCGGCACTTTTATTGTGAATGGTGCGGAGCGGGTGATTGTTAGTCAATTGCACAGGTCACCAGGCGTTTCTTTTGAATCAACCGTACATCCAAGTGGGAAAAAACTTTTTAGTGTTCGAATCATTCCATACCGCGGAGCCTGGGTGGAATTTGAGGGAGATGTCAATGACGTTCTGTATTGCTACATCGACCGCCGTAAAAAGATTTTAGCTACCACGCTTCTCAGAGCAGTTGGTTTTTCGACCAATTATGACATTTTGAAAGCGCTTTACAAAATTGAGAAAGTCAAAGATTTGAGTCGGGCATCCTTCAAAAAACTTGAAGGGATGGTTCTTGCAAAAGACGTCGCGCGGACAAAGTCGAAAGCAGAAGCGGTGCATGCCGGTATTAAATTAACCAAAGAAGTTTTGGAGATGCTCGTCGAAGAGGAAGTGTCAGAAATTGAAGTTGCCCGGCTTGCTACGGAAGATTACGCACTCGCCAATACCCTTGAGCGTGACCCCTACAAAAATCAAGACGAAGCGCAAATCGCAATTTACAAGCGACTCAGACCTGGCGATCCACCGACCATCGACAGCGCCCGCGACCTCGTGGAAAAATTGTTTCGTGATTCACAGCGCTATGACTTGGGACAAGTGGGTCGTTTTATGTTGAACCGCAAGCTTGATTTAACTGCTCCGCTTGATGACACCATGCTTGGCAGCGCCGACATTATTCGGGTCGTACAGGCACTTTTACAACTTAGATGTGGTGAGCTCAAAGTGGATGATATTGATCACTTGGGAAACCGGCGTGTCCGGTCTGTCGGAGAGTTGCTTCAAAATCAATTTCGCGTTGGCCTTGCTCGCATGAAACGTTCTGCATTGGAGCGTATGTCGATTTATGATTTGGATGCAGCAATGCCGCATAATTTAATTAACCCCAAACTTTTGTCGGCTGCCATCAAAGATTTCTTTGGAAGAAGCCAACTTTCTCAATTCATGGACCAAACCAATCCCTTGTCTGAACTGACTCATAAGAGGCGTCTGTCAGCTCTCGGACCTGGCGGACTTTCTCGGGAGCGCGCGGGTTTTGAAGTGCGTGACGTTCACCCTTCGCATTATGGACGTATTTGTCCGGTTGAAACACCAGAAGGTCCAAATATCGGTTTGATTGCTTCACTGAGTACATTTGCTCGAGTAAATGACGTCGGCTTTCTTGAAAGCCCATACCGGCGAGTAGAGAAGGGTAGAGCAACAGAGAAAATTGAATATCTCACTGCTGACCAAGAAGATAAATATTCAATTGCTCAGGCAAATGCAGCGCTGGATAAAAAAGGGCAGTTTGTTAATCCGCCTGTAGCGACGCGATTCCGCGGCGATTTCCCCAAAAAAGATCCAAAAGAAATTGATTATATGGACGTGTCACCTCGGCAATTGGTGAGCGTAGCAGCTTCACTCATTCCATTTTTGGAACACGATGACGCAAACCGAGCACTGATGGGTTCCAACATGCAGCGCCAAGCAGTTCCTTTGCTTAGAACTGATGCACCCATTGTGGGAACCGGGATGGAGCGGCGCGTGGCTCAAGATTCTGGTGCTACGATTGCAGCGAAAGCCCGCGGCACAGTCAAAGCAGTTTCTTCTCATGAGATTGTGATTGATGATTTGATTTACCGCTTAAGTAAGTTTGAACGATCTAATGCAGGAACATGTATCAATCAAAGGCCACTCGTTCAGGTGGGAGATAAAGTGAAGCGTGGTGATGTGATTGCGGACGGAGCGGCAACAGACCGAGGCGATCTCGCGCTCGGCCGAAATGTGCTCGTGGCCTTTTTACCTTGGCGTGGGTACAACTTTGAAGACGCAATCATCGTCAGCGAAAGACTCTTAATGGAAGATATTTATACATCGCTTCACATTGAGGAGTTTGATATTGAGGCGCGTGACACCAAGCTAGGCAATGAAGAAATCACAAGAGATATTCCAAATGTGAGTGAGGAAGCACTCAATAATTTAGATGAAAACGGCATCATCCGAATGGGTGCAGAGGTGAGACCAGGGGATATATTGGTTGGTAAAATTACACCTAAGTCTGAGACTGAATTGTCTCCTGAAGAAAAATTGCTCCGCGCAATTTTTGGAGAAAAAGCAGGAGATGTTCGGGACGCTTCGCTGACCGTGCCGCCAGGAGTAGAAGGAATTGTGGTGGATGTAAAAGTGTTTCAGCGCAAAGAGTTTAAGGCAAAAACGAAGGAAGAAAAACGTCAGGAAGTTAATGAAATCGATGAAATTAAAGAGCACTACCAAAAACGGATTGACGTTCTCCGTTCCGAGCGCTTTAACAAAATTTCAGAGCTTGTGCTTGGCAAAAAACTGTCTGAGGACCTTGTCGATGAGGTGCTTGGAGAAATTTTAATTCGCTCAGGCCGAGTGATTGAGAAAAAGGATTTAAAGAAACTAGACCGTTGTGACTGGGAATCAATTCGATTGGATGACGATCCGGAACTTGAAGAAAGCATCAGAAAAATCGCACGCGTGTGGGGAGATGAAATAGATGAGCTTGTTGAAGAGAGGGCGCGTGAAATTGACCGTGTAAAAAAAGGAGATGAGCTTCCTCCAGGCGTTCTTAAAAAAGTGGTTGTCTATGTTTGCTCAAAGAGAAAAATTTCTGTAGGCGACAAGATGGCAGGGCGACATGGGAATAAAGGAGTCATTGCAAAAATTCTTCCTCAAGAAGATTTGCCCTTTTTGCCGGATGGCACGCCAGTCGAGATTGTTTTAAATCCACTTGGCGTCCCTTCGCGTATGAATGTCGGACAAATTCTTGAAACGCATCTTGGTTGGGCTTGCAAAGCTTTGGGAATTTATGTAGAGACTCCTGTTTTTAGCGGGGTCACGGAAGGGGAAATTAAAGCTTTTCTCAAAGAAGCCAATTTACCTCAGGATGGTAAAACGACATTGATTGATGGACGTACCGGTGAACCTTTTGATGAAAAGGTGACGGTTGGTCAAATTTATATGATGAAGCTTGCGCATTTAGTGGATGACAAAATCCACGCTCGCTCAATCGGACCTTATTCGCTCGTGACTCAGCAGCCACTTGGCGGCAAGGCTCAATTTGGCGGTCAACGTTTTGGAGAAATGGAAGTGTGGGCACTTGAAGCGTATGGCGCCGCATTTCTTCTTCAAGAACTCCTCACAGTTAAGAGCGATGACGTGATGGGGAGAACGAGAATTTATGAAGCAATCGTTAAAGGTGAGCCAGCGCTTCAGGCAGGGACGCCGGAATCTTTTAATGTACTTGTCAAAGAACTGCAAAGTTTGGCATTGGACATTGTTCCAGAGAGAAAGCATCAACTGCCTCCTGAGCGGGAATGGCGTGTGACAACCAAGCAAGACCGTAAAGAAAGAGCTAAGGAGAAGCTGGGTATTTTGTAATTTTCCATCACCTTAGTATTCGAAACTAATGACGGAAGAAAAAGGGGTTAGCCGCATGAATTATGAAGACATCAATACATTTGATTCTGTAACGATCAAGATTGCTTCGTCAGATGTCATTCGTTCCTGGTCCCGCGGAGAAGTAAAAAAACCGGAGACCATTAATTACCGAACACTCAAACCGGAAAAAGATGGTCTTTTCTGCGAAAGAATTTTCGGCCCAACGAGAGATTGGGAATGCAGTTGCGGAAAATACAAGCGTATTAAACATAAGGGAATTGTCTGTGACAGATGCGGTGTCGAAGTGACTCAGTCAAAAGTGCGCCGCGAGCGGATGGGCCATATTGAACTTGTGACCCCTGTGTCTCATATTTGGTTTTTTAAGACAATGCCGTCCAGAATCGGAAATTTGCTTGATCTCACCGCCCGCGCTCTTGAGAAAGTGCTTTATTACGAGGAATATATTGTAGTTGATCCCAAAGAGACTACCCTTAAAAAAAGACAACTCTTGGCTGAAGAAGAATATCAAAAGGCAATTGAACAATATGGTGCTGATGGTTTTGTTGCACGGATGGGCGCTGACGCAGTCAAAGAACTTCTGAATGGCCTTGAGCTTGATAAGATGGGCCAGAAATTCCAACGTCAAGTTAAGACATCAAAATCAAAGCAAGCGCGTGCACGGGCAATTAAAGTTTTAAAAATCGTTGATGCATTTGCACACTCTGGAAACAATCCAGCGTGGATGGTTTTAGATTGTATTCCAGTTATTCCGCCTGATTTGCGTCCGCTCGTTGCACTTGATGGTGGACGGTTTGCAACAAGTGATTTGAACGACCTGTACCGGCGTGTCATTAATCGAAACAATCGATTACGTAAGCTGCTTGAGCTCAATGCGCCAGATGTCATTATTCGAAATGAAAAGCGAATGCTCCAAGAAGCTGTGGACGCCTTGTTTGATAATGGGCGGCATGGACGGCCTGTTCTTGGTTCAGGCAATCGACCTCTTAAATCCTTAAGCGACATGCTCAAAGGAAAACAAGGAAGATTCCGTCAGAATTTACTTGGAAAACGCGTCGATTACTCAGGGCGTTCGGTCATCGTGATTGGTCCAGAGCTCAAACTTCATCAGTGTGGTCTTCCGAAGAAAATGGCGCTTGAACTGTTTGAACCATTTATCATTCGTAAGCTCAAAGAACGTGGTCATGTTCACACCATCAAGTCTGCAAAGAAAATGGTAGAACGAGTTAGGCCTGAGGTTTGGGATATTTTAGAAGAAGTGATTCACGAACATCCGATTCTACTTAATCGTGCACCTACGCTTCACCGCTTGGGCATCCAAGCCTTTGAACCGTTACTTATTGAAGGTAAAGCCATCCGAATTCATCCGCTTGTTTGCGCAGCATTTAACGCTGATTTTGATGGCGATCAAATGGCTGTTCACATTCCACTTTCAACCGAGTCTCAGATGGAAGCGCGTCTTTTGATGCTTTCAGCAAATAATATTTTTTCACCCGCAAATGGTTCACCCATAACAACTCCATCTCAGGACATTGTGCTTGGTATTTACTACCTCACTAAAGTACAGCCGGGCGCTAAGGGTGAAGGCAGAGTGTTTGCAGATTCCAGTGAGGCCATTACAGCTTACCAGGATTCAGAAATTGTAAAACATGCACCGTGTAAATTGAGACTTGCAAGTGGTGAAATTGTTGAAACAACCATGGGCAGGATTCTGTTCAATACAATATTGCCACCAAATTTTCGCTATGTGAACGATGTGATGGACAAAAGTAAAATTTCCCGGGTGATTGCGCAGTGTTACCGGCAATTTGGTCATCACGAGACCATTCAACTTCTGGACCGCTTGAAAGACTTGGGTTTTGAGGAAGCAACTCGAGCAGGTATTTCGATTGGAATTGACGACATTCAAATTCCAGAGAGCAAACACAAACTTTTAGGCGTTGCTCATAAAGATGTAGAGGCAATTGAGAATCAGTACAAAAATGGATTAATCACAGAGGGAGAACGGCACAATAAAGTAATTGACATCTGGACCTACACAACGGATCAAGTTTCAGACAAAATGTTTGAAGAACTACAATCATTCAATCCAATTTTTATGATGGCAGATTCCGGAGCAAGAGGCTCCAAGCAGCAAATCCGTCAGCTTGCCGGAATGCGTGGTTTGATGGCAAAGCCGTCTGGTGAAATTATTGAGAATCCAATCACCGCTAATTTTCGCGAAGGTCTCACCGTGCTTGAGTATTTTATTTCAACTCACGGAGCGCGCAAGGGTTTGGCAGACACTGCACTTAAAACTGCGGACTCTGGATATCTCACGCGCCGATTGGTTGATGTTGCGCAGGATGTCATTGTCACTGAAGAAGATTGCGCAACACCGAATGGCATCTTTGTCGAGCCAGTTTATGAAGGAGAAGAAATTTCTGTAACCCTCAAGGAACGTATTGTTGGCCGTGTGACGCTTGACAGTGTTGTAGATGTTGTGACCGATCAGCCCATTGTAAAATCAGGCGACGAGATTACCGAGAACATTGCAGACCGTTTGGAAGAAATGGGAATTGAGAAAATTAGAATCCGGTCGGTTTTAACTTGTGAGACAAAACGAGGCGTTTGTATTAAATGCTACGGTCGTGACTTGGGAACCAATCGATTGGTTGAGATTGGAACAGCAATTGGCATCATCGCAGCGCAGTCCATCGGTGAGCCAGGAACACAGCTGACCATGAGAACCTTTCACATTGGCGGCACTGCTTCACGTGTCATTGAGCAGTCATATTTTAAGGCACGCAACAATGGAGTGCTTAAATATCAAAATCTGAAAATAGTAACGACAAAATCAGGTGAAATGATTGTGCTCAATCGAAGCGGACAGGTAACGCTTCATGATAAAACAGGTCGTGAACTGGAACGTTACACCATCCCTTCAGGAGCAATTTTGGCTTGTCAAGAAGGTGAAGACATTCAAAAAGATACCATTTTTGTGAAGTGGGACCCATACATGGTTCCTATTTTTACAGAAATAACGGGGATTGTTCGGTTTGAAGACATTAAGGCTGGCGTGACCATGAATGAAGAAATGGATGCAACAACAGGGCTGACTGAGCGTGTCATTATCGAACACCGTGAGGATTTGCATCCTCAAATTCTAATCATGGGCGGGAAGCACGAAATTCTCGCTTTCTACCCCATTCCAATGGGAGCGCATATTGTGGTGAAAGATGGCCAGCATGTTACCAGTGGAACGCTGATTGCGAAGACACCTCGAAAAATTGCAAAAACGCGTGATATTACAGGAGGTCTTCCTCGCGTTGCTGAACTTTTTGAAGCCCGGAAACCAAAAAATCCAGCAATCATCTCGGAAATTGATGGAATCGTTGAGTTTGGCGAAGTCGTGAAAGGTCAGCGGCAAATCATCGTTAAAAGTCCTACAGGAATGGCCAAATCTTATCTCATTCCCCACGGCAAACATTTGAACGTTTACAAAGGGGATCGCGTGGTAGCGGGTCAGCAGCTTGTGGACGGCCCCGTGGTTCCTCAAGATATTTTGAGGGTGAGTGGTGAACGCAAACTTCAGGAATATTTAGTGAATGGAGTTCAAGAGGTGTACCGGCTCCAGGGAGTTCGAATTAACGACAAGCACATTGAAACAATTGTCAGACAAATGTTGCGCAAGGTAAAGGTAGAAGATTCTGGAGATGCTGATTTCCTTGTGGGCGCTCAAGTCGATCGTACTAAGTTTCAGGATGAAAATGCGAAACTTGTGAAAAAAGGAAAAGACCCGGCTAAAGCAGTTCCTATTTTACTCGGAATTACAAAAGCATCGCTGAGCACAGACAGCTTTATTTCAGCTGCAAGTTTTCAGGAAACAACGCGCGTGTTAACCGAAGCCGCATCAAGCGGCAAACGAGATTTCCTGCTTGGGTTGAAAGAAAACGTGATTATGGGTCACTTGATTCCTGCTGGAACAGGTTTCCATTCTCATCATGGATTTGAACTGAAACGGGGAGCGGCTGATGAAGGTGTTCCGCTTGTCGCGAAACCTGAGCCAATACAAATGGGAACTGGTAGTGAAGAGACAGTTAAAGCGGAGAAATAAAAAAGATGCCAACAATTAATCAATTGATTCGAGCAGGCCGTAAAAAATTTAAAAAACGAACTAAATCACCTGCTCTTCAATCCGCTCCGTTTCGTAAGGGTGTCTGTCTTATAGTCAGAACACAAACACCTAAGAAGCCAAATTCGGCGCTTCGAAAAATTGCGCGCGTTCGTTTGACGAATGGCCATGAGGTAACCGCTTACATTCCAGGTGAGGGTCATAATTTGCAGGAACATTCGATTGTGCTCGTGCGTGGCGGGCGTGTGAAAGATTTGCCTGGAGTCCGCTACCACATTATTCGCGGGAAATTAGACACGGGCGGAGTTCAGGACCGGACCAAATCAAGATCTAAGTACGGTTCCAAACAGCCGAAGCCGCAGGGCGAAAAGAGTTAACATGAGAAGAAGAAGAGCGCCACAACGTAAAACATTACCAGATCCGAAATACAGAAGCACCTTGGTCGCCAAGTTGGCCAATCTGATTATGGAAATGGGAAAAAAATCAATCGCTGAACATATCGTGTACCGGGCATTTGGAATTTTACAGGAAAAAACCGGTAAAGATGCACTCGAAGTTTTCAAGCAAGCAGTTGACAATACCCGACCACTTTTAGAAACAAAGTCAAGGCGTGTCGGTGGCGCTACTTATCAAGTTCCAGTGAGCGTGCGACCGGACCGGGGGCAGGCTCTCGCGATGCGGTGGATGAGAGATTTTGCACGTTCACGTAAGGGTGGGCCGATGCAGCAGAAACTTGCTGAAGAAATACTAGATGCTTTCAAAAAAACAGGTTCTACGATGAAGAAGCGTGAAGACACGCACAAAATGGCGGAGAGCAACCGGGCGTTTGCACATTACCGCTGGTAAGACAATTGATGATGGCTGAAGCAAGACAAAAAATTCATTTCGCCCTAGATAAAATCCGAAACATCGGAATTGCTGCACACATTGACGCTGGTAAAACCACAACGACGGAGAGAATTTTGTTTTACACGGGAAAGACACATAAAATTGGAGAAGTTCATGAGGGTACGGCAACCATGGACTGGATGGAGCAAGAGCAGGAGCGTGGAATCACCATCACATCTGCTGCAACCACCTGTTTTTGGAAAGATTGCCGCATTAACATCATTGATACGCCCGGTCACGTAGATTTTACAATTGAAGTAGAGCGGTCTTTACGCGTTTTGGATGGAGCCATTTGTTTGTTTGGCTCTGTGGAAGGTGTGGAGCCCCAGTCTGAAACAGTTTGGCGGCAGGCTGAGCGGTACCATGTTCCACGAATTGCATTTATTAATAAGATGGATCGAGTGGGAGCAGATTTCAATTCATGCGTCAAACAATTTAAAGACAGACTTGGCGCAAATGCTGTTCCAATTCAACTTCCCATTGGAGCAGAAGACCAATTTCGTGGAATTATTGACCTTGTGAGAATGAAGGCATTTGTATTTAAAGATGAGGCGCTTGGAGCGGAATATGAAGTGACGGACATTCCTGTAGAAGAACGCGCAGTGGCAAAGAAAGCGCATGAAGCTTTGGTTGAAAAAATTGCTGAATTTGATGATCATCTGATGAACAAGTTTATCGAAGGCGAAACCCCATCTGTAGAAGAATTAATAACGGGTATTCGAAAGGCTACAATCGGCATCAAAGTTCTTCTTGTTTTGTGCGGCGCTGCTTACAAAAACAAAGGAGTCCAGCAATTACTGGACGCCGTCGTGGATTATCTTCCATCACCAGTAGATGTTCCAGCGATTAAAGGAAAAGACCCAAAAACAGATGCTCCAATTGAAAGACATCCAAGTGAAACTGACCCGTTTTCAGCTCTTGTGTTTAAAATTGCATCAGACCGATTTGCTGGCGGTGGGAATCTTGCGTACGCCCGAATTTATTCCGGCGTTTTAAAAGCAGGCTCGTATGTTTACAATGCAGCCAAGGGACAAAAAGAGCGGATTGGCCGCTTGCTGCTCATGCATGCAAACAAGCGTGAAGAGATTGAAGAGGCTGGAGCAGGAAATATTGTTGCCGTAGTTGGTTTGAAGGATTTGAAGACAGGGGACACATTGTGCGATGAAGATCATCTGATTCAGCTTGAATCCCTGTTCATTCCGGAGCCTGTTATTTCACTTGCCATTGAACCAAAAACAAAAGCAGACAGAGACAGACTTTCTCAAACGCTTCAAAGAATGGCACAGGAAGACCCCACTTTTCGCATCAAAAGTAATGAGGAAACGGGTCAAACCATTATTTCAGGCATGGGAGAACTTCACCTCGAAATTATTGTAGACAGAATGATGCGCGAATATGGAGTGCATACCAATGTTGGGAAGCCACAGGTGGCGTACAAAGAAACAATTTTGGGGTCTGCAAAAGCAGAAGGAAAATACATTCGTCAAACTGGTGGGCGTGGTCAGTATGGCCATTGTTACATTGAGATTGAACCACTTGAGCGCGGCAAAGGTGTTGAATTTGTGAATAAGGTTGTAGGTGGTTCTATTCCCCGCGAGTACATCTCTCCAATTGAAGATGGAATTCGTGAAGCGTGTATGAATGGCGTGCTTGCAGGGTACCCACTTCTTGATTTGCGTGCCACTGTATTTGATGGTTCATATCATGACGTCGATTCATCTGAGATGGCTTTTAAAATTGCCGGGTCAATGGCACTCAAGGACGCAGCCAAACGCGCCAAGCTGGTTTTGCTTGAGCCGATGATGATTATTGAAGTCACAGTACCAGAAGAATCAATGGGTGCGGTCATCGGTGATTTGAATTCCAGACGATGCATTATTTTGGAAATGGGCGACCGTGGAAATGTGAAAGTAGTTAAAGCACTTGCCCCGCTTGCCGACATGTTTGGTTTTGCAAATGCTGTCAGATCTCTCTCGCAAGGCAGAGCAGTTCCGTCACCAATGGAATTTCATAGTTACAAAGAGGTTCCAGGAAATATTTCACGTGCGATTGTTGAAGGGGAACAGAAATAATAAAGGAGTAAATCATCATGGCAAAAGAAAAATTTGAACGCACCAAACCTCATGTCAACATTGGAACCATTGGTCACGTAGACCATGGAAAAACATCTTTAACCAGTGCCATCACTATGGTCTTAAGCCAGCAGG
>JAHFHD010000003.1 GCA_023247075.1 Candidatus Omnitrophota bacterium
CGGTGGTTGCTTTTTATTACATTCTCTTTGTTACCGGACGCACAGTTGCGATTAACGGGTATTTACCGGCGTGGATTGCGCTTTGGATTCCGAATGTACTTTTAATGGTTATTGCTATTTTTCTAAGTCGCAAAGTTGTTCGGTTGTGAGACCTAAATCATTCTGGTAAAATTCTGCTGATCTTTGACAAAGCGCGTTACTCCTGATTGATGATCGCTTCCACTTAGCTCTTAAGTTTTGGGGCAGATGAGTGGGAGAGGAAAGTCCGGGCTCCCTAGGAGCAGGGCGCTCCGTAATGCGGAGGATTGCTTTCCTCAAGGGAAGCAAGACGGAAAGTGCCACAGAAAAGAAACAGCCCCGCATTTTTTTACGAGAAGTGTGGGGTTAAGGTGAAACGGCGGTGTAAGAGACCACCGGCCCAATGGTGACAAAGGGCGCATGGTAAACCCCGTCCGGAGAAAGACTGAATAAGAGACAAAGCTCGCCATAAAAAATATCGAGCTTGGGACTGCTCGTCCTAAAAGTCTCGGGTTAGTCGCATGAGGCTTCATGAGAGTGAAGTCCTAGACAGATGATCATCCTTTCCATTCATTTGGGAAGACAGAACTCGGCTTATTTCAGGAGTAACTCGCTTTGTTTTTAAAAATTGAATTAAATTTTGAACTTGACGCATTTTAATTCTTCGAGTACATTTTAGTTCAGCACCTTTTAATCTGGTCCAGAGAGGCCGGAAAAGGAAATGATGAGATTTTCAAAAAAAGCAAAAAATAAAAAATTTAAGAGCTCACCAATCGGTGGGCTATTTTTTTAACCAAAACCTGAGTCAAAATGACACAGAATAAACAAATTATGAATTCTGATGAGATGGACAGGGCGATTACGCGCATTGCTCACGAAATCCTTGAGAAAAACAAGGGGACTCATCAGATGGTTTTGGTTGGCATTCATACCGGCGGCGCCATACTTGCAAAACAATTTCAGGAAAAAATTAAAAATATTGAAAGCCGCGAAGTTCCCCTTGGTTCACTTGACATCACGCTCTACCGGGATGATCTTTCAGAAATTGGTCCGCAGCCCAATATTGGTGAAACAGAAATTGAGTTTGATGTGAGCGGGAAAACCATTGTTCTTGTGGATGACGTTTTATTTACTGGCCGAACTGTACGCTGCGCGCTCGACGCTCTGATTGATTTGGGGCGGCCGCGCACGATTCAATTAGCAGTTCTGATTGACCGCGGACACCGCGAACTTCCAATTAAGCCCGATTTTGTTGGAAAAAATATTCCAACTGCAAAAGAAGAAGAAGTGGTCGTTGTGTTTGGAGAAAATGAGTCAAGCAATTGCGTTTTAATCCAAAGAAAGGATGTCTAGTGCCTTCTGTTTGGAAAAGAAAAGATTTAGTAGGGCTAAAGGATTTGACAGCTGAAGAAATCCAGTTGCTTCTTGACACCGCAAAATCGCTTCAGCAAGTTTCGCTTCGGCCGGTGAAGAAGGTCCCAACGCTTCGTGGCCGCACCGTGGCTAATTTATTTTTTGAGCCCAGCACACGAACGCGAATTTCATTTGAACTTGCAGAAAAACGTTTAAGCGCTGACACCATTCAATTTACAGGTTCTAACTCAAGTGCGGTAAAGGGAGAAAATCTCAAAGACACAGTACGGAACATTGAAGCGCTCAAAGTGGATTTGATTGTGATGAGACATTTTTCTTCCGGCGCACCGCATAGGCTTGCCCAATCTCTTCCGGTAAGCGTTGTAAATGCGGGAGATGGAATTAACGAGCATCCAACACAAGCGCTTCTAGACATGTTTACCATCCGCGAAAAAAAAGGAACACTTTCCGGGATTCAGGTGGCGTTTGTTGGTGACATACTTCATAGCCGTGTTGCGCGTTCCAATATTTGGGGCCTCACAAAACTTGGCGCAAAAGTTACGGTGTGCGCTCCCAAGACATTGCTTCCGGCTGGAATTGAAACATTTGGAGTGCGTGTGACGAGTAGTCTTGAAGAAGCAATTCGTGATGCAGATGTGATTAATCTGCTCCGAATCCAAACGGAGCGCCAGGACGAATGTTATTTTCCAAGCATTCGTGAATATGCAAACAATTATCAAATCAATAGCGAAATTTTGAAGCGCGCGAAGCCAGATGTTTTAATTATGCATCCGGGACCTGTCAATCGCGGGATTGAACTCTCAAGTGAAGTGATGGATGGTCCCTATTCAGTGATTCTAGACCAGGTGACTAATGGGCTCGCCGTTCGGATGGCAGTGCTCTACCTTTTGAGTGGAACAAGGCGGGGCGGCAGAAAGGTGAACGGCTCATGAGCGACAATCTTTTACTCAAACAAATTCACGTTATTGATCCAAAGAATCATGTGGACGCACGTCTTGATGTCGCGATTCAAAATGGAATCGTCACTGAAATAAAAAAAGAAATATTAAATTCAAGCGGCAAAGTGATTGATGGAAAGAAATTACATTTATTACCAGGTTTGATTGACATGCATGTCCACTTTCGCGAACCTGGATTTGAGCAAAAGGAAACCATTGTGACAGGGTCAAAAGCAGCCATCGGCGGCGGGTTTGTTGCGGCAGTAACCATGCCCAACACTCATCCACCCTGCGACCATCAAAGCGTCATTGACAACATTATTCGGAAAGCAAATGAAGTCCCATTTTATATTTTTCCAGCGGCAACAATGACAAAAGGGCGCAGTGGAAAAGAACTTTCTGAAATGGCAGATCTAAAACGCGCGGGCGCGCGAGCGGTGACAGATGATGGAGACTGGGTGAGTGATTCACTGCTGATGCGTCGGGCAATGGAGTATGCCTCCATGTTGGATTTGCTCGTGGTGTCTCACGCTGAAGACAAAAGACTTTCCGGCAAAGGAGTGATGAATGAAGGTGTGCATTCAACCGAACTCGGGCTTCACGGAATTCCAAATGCAAGTGAAGTGGTGGCCGTGAACCGGGATATTTTGCTTGCCGAATTAACAGGCGCACGTCTTCACGTGACGCATATTTCAACAAAAGGAGCCTGTGAAGCAATTCAGGCCGCAAAGAAAAAAGGAATTCAAGTAACAGCGGATGTAACACCGCATCACTTGAGTTTGACCGATCAAGCAATTGCTGATTATGACACTAATTTTAAAATGAATCCACCGCTTCGGTCCGAAGATGACCGCAAAGCAATTTTAGAAGCACTTGCAAATGGAACGATTGATGCCATTGCAACAGACCATGCACCTCACACGGATGAAGAAAAAATGATGGAGTTTCAGGATGCTCCGGTGGGCGTGACGGGAGTAGAAACCGCGCTTGGTGTTGTGCTCACCGAGCTTTACCACAAGCAAGTGCTTGACCTTGCAAACATTGCAGCCAAAATGTCGCTTCGTCCGGCTGAGCTTCTCAAATTACCGAAGGGATTTGGTGAAATTCAAATTGGCTCTGAGGCGAATTTAACGCTCGTGGATGTTAATTTGGAGTGGGTGGTCAAAAGAGATGAATTTATTTCTAAGTCAAAAAATTCATGTTTCATCGGAAAAACGCTTCGCGGAAAAGCGGTTGGAACTATTTGTAAAGGAAAGTTATGGGAAAAGCAGTTTTAGCGCTTGAAGACGGTTTGATTTTCCGGGGCGAGTCATTCGGAAAAATTGGGGAAACTTCTGGTGAAGTGGTTTTTAATACTTCGCTTAGCGGTTACCAGGAGATTTTGACTGACCCATCTTACAAAGGTCAAATCGTTTCAATGACTAATCCTCACATTGGTAATTACGGAATTAATTCCGAAGATGCGGAATCAAGGCGGCCATGGGTGGAAGGATTTGTGGTGCGGGAGCTGAGTCCTATTGTGAGCAACTGGCGTGCTGAAAAATCACTCGACCAATATTTGAAGGAATGGGAGATTTGTGGAATCAGCGGAATCGATACGCGTAGACTGGTGAAGCATTTGCGAGATTTTGGGGCAAAGAAGGGTGTTATTTCAAGTGTGGATTTGGATGAAGGTCGGCTTGTAAAGAAAGCAAAAGACGCTCCAAGTATTGTGGGAGTTGATTTAGTGAAGGAAGTAAGTTGCGAAGCTGCATATGACTTTAATGAATCTCTACCAAGTGATTTTATGTGGCCTGAAAAATCCGCTGAAATATGTCGGTCGCGGCAAAAGCATTTTGTGGTTTGCGTGGATGGAGGAATCAAATTCAATATTTTACGAAAACTAAACCAGCACGGATTTCGCGTTAGGGTGGTTCCTGCACAAACAACAGCTGAGCAAATTTTAGCCCTCAAACCCAAAGGAGTTTTTTATTCCAATGGGCCGGGTGACCCGGAGCCGGTCACTTATTTGTGGCAGGAGATGCGAAAATTAGTTGGAAAAGTTCCAATTTTTGGAATTTGTCTTGGGCATCAAATGGTGGGTCTTGCGCTCGGAGCCAAAACGTACAAACTTAAGTTTGGTCATCGAGGAGGAAATCATCCGGTAATGGATTTGAAATCAAAACGGATTGAAATTACTTCTCAAAATCATGGTTTCTGCGTGGATGAAAAGTCACTTCCTCTGGATGGACTAGAATGCACCCACATCAATTTAAATGACCGGACTGTGGAAGGACTCAGACACAAGAAAGTCCCGCTTTTCTCAGTTCAATACCATCCTGAAAATTCGCCTGGTCCGCATGACTCTGACTATTTATTCAGCCGTTTTTACGCGATGGTCGACCATGGTGTGTGGTGAAAAATCTTACAAGTGCTTAGATGCCAAAGCGAACAGACATTAAAAAAATACTTTTGATTGGTTCTGGCCCCATCATCATCGGGCAAGGCTGCGAGTTTGACTATTCGGGCACTCAAGCCTGTAAAGCACTTCGTGAAGAAGGGTATCAAGTGGTGCTTGTTAATTCCAATCCCGCTACCATTATGACCGACCCAGAGGTTGCTGACCGCACGTATATCGAACCCATTACAGTTGAGGTGCTTGAAAAAATAATCGAGCGTGAACGGCCAGAAGCATGTCTTCCAACTATGGGCGGACAAACCGGCCTCAACACTGCAGTTGAAGCATATGAAAAAGGAATTTTTGAGCGCTACGGAGTTGAGCTGATTGGAGTGAAGTACGAAGCGGTGAAGAAAGCCGAAGACAGGTCTCAATTTCGAAAAGCGATGCTGCGCATTGGACTCGATCTTCCAGATTCACGTTGCGTTTATTCAGTGGAAGAAGCGCATCAAGCGGCGCTTGAAATTGGTTACCCCGTAGTGGTGCGGCCGAGCTTCACGCTTGGCGGTTCAGGTAGTGGAATTTGTTTTAATGCAAATGAACTTTCGCGCACTGCTCGGCTTGGTCTTGAATACAGTATGGTGCATGAGGTGTTGATTGAGGAATGTATTTTGGGTTGGAAAGAGTTTGAGCTTGAAGTGATGCGAGATGTGCGCGACAACTTCGTTGTGATTTGTTCGATTGAAAATTTGGACCCAATGGGAATTCATACGGGAGATTCCATTACTGTTGCGCCGGCACAAACACTCACAGACAAAGAATATCAAAGGATGCGCGACGCTGCCCGGCTTGTCATTTCTGAAATTGGAATTGAAACAGGCGGGTCAAACATTCAATTTGCCATTCATCCAGGAACTGGCCGGATGGTGGTGATTGAAATGAATCCCCGCGTGTCGCGCTCTTCAGCGCTTGCGTCCAAAGCAACGGGATTTCCAATTGCAAAGTTTGCAGCCAAACTGGCTGTTGGAATGTCTCTTGATGAAATTCCAAATGACATTACCAAATACACGCCGGCCGGATTTGAACCCTCAATTGATTATTGCGTTGTAAAAATTCCGCGTTTTGCTTTTGAAAAATTTGAAGGAGTGGATGACCAACTCACGACTCAAATGAAGTCAGTTGGTGAGACAATGGCAATCGGTCGCACATTTAAAGAAGCGTTTCAGAAAGGTTTGCGCGGCCTTGAAACAGGACGTTTTGGTCTGGGCGGGGACGGACACGACCGGTTTTTTGATCTTCGAATTAAAACCCATAGTGAGCTGCTTCAATTTCTTCAGGAAATCAAAACCGAAGAGAATCGTAAAAAAATTTTGAATTATATTTCTAAACCAAAAGCAGACCGCGTGTTTTACCTGGGGTATGCGTTTCACGCAGGTTATTCAGTATGGGAGATTCATCAAATAACGGGAATTGATTCATGGTTTCTGGAACAGATTCGCGAGATTACCGCACTTGAATCTGAAATTCTAAAATGCGAAAAAATATCAAGTGCAACTCCTGAGCTCATCAGGAAAGCAAAACGATTTGGTTTTTCAGACCGGCAGCTTGCGTTTTGTCTTAATGGAGCAGAGCAAGATGTCCGTGAATTTAGGGGGAAGAATGGAATTCAGGCCGTGTTTAAACTGGTGGACACTTGCGCTGCTGAATTCAAAGCCTACACGCCTTATTTTTATTCAACTTATGAAGAAGAGGATGAAACCATTCCAAGTGAAAAGAAAAAAGTAATGATTTTGGGCGGTGGCCCAAATCGAATTGGTCAGGGGATTGAGTTTGACTATTGCTGCGTGCACGCGGCTTTTGCACTTCGGGACTTGGGTTATGAAACATTAATGGTCAATTCAAATCCAGAAACGGTGAGTACAGACTATGACACTTCAGACAAACTTTTCTTTGAACCACTGACACTTGAAGACGTGCTCAATATTGTGGACCGCGAGAAGCCAGAAGGAGTGATTGTCCAATTAGGCGGCCAGACGCCGCTTAATCTAGCGAATGGACTTGAAGCAAATGGGCTCAAAATTCTCGGGACGTCGACTAAATCCATTAACATGGCAGAAGACCGGAAATTATTTCGGGACTTGCTCAACCAGATTGGAATGAAACAACCCAAGAGCCGGATTGTGGCCACTGCTGACCAAGCTTATGAGGCTGCAAAAGTGGTGGGTTACCCGGTGCTCATCCGACCTTCTTTTGTGCTCGGCGGCCGGGCCATGGAAATTGTTTACGATGAAGCAGGCCTCAGAAAATACATTCATCACGCGGTGGAAGCAAGTGGTGAGAATCCTGTTTTAATCGACCAGTTTCTTGAAGATGCAGTTGAAATTGACGTCGATTTGATTGGCGACGGACACCACTTTGTGGTTGGCGGCGTGCTTGAGCATATTGAAGAAGCTGGAGTTCATTCTGGAGACGCCGCTATGGCGCTTCCACCATTTTCTATTTCAAAAAAATTAATTCAGGAGCTCATTGATAAAACCAAGCAGCTTGCCCGCGAGCTTGACATTCGCGGACTCATGAATGTTCAATACGCCATTAAGGATGGTGAAATTTACTGTCTTGAAGCCAATCCGCGCGCTTCCCGAACCGTGCCGTTTGTGAGTAAGGCAATTGGTGTGCCGCTTGCTAAGCTTGCAGCACAAATCATGGTAGGTAAGACACTTGAAGAGCTTGGATTTGTAAAGGAAATCACACCAAACTATTTTTCAATTAAGGAATCTGTTTTCCCATTCGTCAAATTTCCAGGTGTGGACATCATTTTGTCTCCAGAAATGAAGTCAACTGGTGAAGTAATGGCAATTGATGAAGACTTTGGTCTTGCGGTGTACAAATCTCAGCAGGCTGCTTACAGCCGGATTCCATCTGATGGCACCGTATTTTTTAGCGTGAAGGATGCGGACAAGAAGAAAGCACTCGCAGTCGCAAAAGATTTAATCCGGCTTGGCTACAAACTCGTGTGTACGCGCGGAACGAGTGAGTATTTGGCAAAATTTAATGTTGAAACAGAAGTCGTGCACAAATTAAGTGACGCACATCCCAATGTGGAAGACCGGCTCCGTGCAAAGGAGATTGCGTTTGTCATTAATACGCCGACCGGAAAAGGTCCGATGCTGGATGAAGCAAAAATTCGCTCACTTGCTGTTTCATTTAACATTCCCTGCATCACGACGTTGAATGCAGCAAAGGCGATTGTTCAGGCAATCGAATCATTTCGAAAAAAAGGACTTTCAGTGAAGTCGCTTCAGGAATATCAAGGGTCAAGAAACGCTTATTGTCATCCTGAGCAAAGCGAAGGATCTCGCATTTGCTAGATTCTTCCCCTGCAGATGATTGCAAGATTCTTTTGCAGGGTTAGAATGACAAAAATTTACCAAACCAAAATTAATAAAAATCATGTTTGATGAAACGGTCGCAATTCTTGAAAACAAGCGTGTCAACGCGGAGTATTACAAGCTTACTTTCCATTCAAAGCGGATTGCAAAGTTTGCTCAGCCGGGCCAATTCCTAAACGTTCAAATTGAAACACATTCCGACCCATTTTTAAGAAGGCCATTCAGTTTCTACAGGGTTCAGGGTGCAAAAGTTGAACTTTTGTATGAAATACTTGGCCGCGGAACCGAACTCTTGTCGCAAAAAGCGAAAGGAGCAAGCCTTCGAGTTTTGGGTCCACTTGGCATTCCATTTACAAAAAACTTGAAGGGAAGAAAACGAGTACTGGTTGCGGGTGGGGTGGGAGTTCCGCCGCTTGTTTTTTTGGCTGAGCAGGTGAAACAGGAAAAAAAACATTCTGTCCTCATGATTGGCTGCCGGTCCAAAGCTGAAGTATTGCCGCGCAAGGAATTAGCAAACTTAAAAAGTTTGGTGGAGTATGCAACTGACGACGGCTCCTTTGGAAGCAAGGGGTTTGTGACTGTTCTGCTCGAAGTTTTACTTCAGCGGGAAAATCCAAAAAATCTTTTTATTCAAACCTGCGGGCCGCATGCAATGATGGCGCAGGTGATTCGCCTTGCAAAAAAATATGGTGTGGAGGGCGAAGCTTCAATTGATGAACGGATGGCGTGCGGCGTAGGTGCTTGTCTTGGTTGTGTGGTGGAGACGACAGATGGTTTCAAGACAAGCTGTGTGGAAGGACCGGTTTTTAATTTTTCGAATTTGCTGTCATCTTGAGCTCTTCGCTGTGTCATCCTGAGCGCAGCGAAGGATCTCGCATTCGCTAGATTCTTCCGCCAAAATACTGGCGGACAAGTCAGTTCGCCCCGCAAAATAAATTTGCAGGGCTGCGCTCAGAATGACAAAGGGACAAAATGAATAAAATTAATCTCACGACTAAAATTGGAACACTTGTCTTTAAAAATCCAGTGACAGTTGCTTCCGGAACCTTTGGGTCAAAGGGCGAGTATGCGCATTATTTCCCACTTGAAAGATTGGGTGCAGTCGTCACGAAGACAGTGACGCGTGCACCGAGGCGAGGAAATCAAATGCCCCGCATTTGGGAAACGCCAAGTGGCATGCTCAATTCAATTGGCCTGCAAAATAAAGGAATTGATGATTTTATTGAACATAAAATTCCCTATTTTCAAAACATCAAAACACATCTGATTGTCAACATTGCCGGAGAAAGTGTGGATGATTTTGTTTATTTGGCGAAGAGACTCGACTCGGTTAAAGGGGTGTCTGCACTTGAACTTAACATTTCATGTCCAAATGTAAAAAAGGGACTTGAATTTTGTGCGCGGCCGGATCTTGCGTTTGAAGTTGTGCGCGAAGTGAAGCAAGCAACAAAGCTTCCTATTTTCACAAAACTTTCTCCGGAAGCGCGTGATTTTCTTGGCGTCACAGAGGCGGTAATCAAAGCAGGTACAAATGGCGTAAGTCTGATTAATACCATCCGAGGAATGGCTGTGGACATTGAGAAGCGAACGCCGCAGCTCGCGAATATTTTTGGGGGATTGAGCGGGCCCGCGATTCGGCCAATTGCTTTGCGTTATGTTTATGAAGTAAAGCAGGCTTTTGATATTCCCGTGATTGCGATGGGTGGAATTTCAACGGCTCAAGACGCACTTGAATTTCTCATCACAGGAGCGGATTTGGTTGCGGTGGGAACAGCAACTTTTGTCAACCCGACTGCGCCTATTGAAGTGGTGAGCGGCATCGAAGCTTACCTCAAAAGAAAAAAGCATACATCAGTTTCAGACATCCGTGGAACACTTAAAGTCAATCAAGAGCAGAAATCAAATGGTGCAACAGCTGGTTAATACCTTGAGTTCTGCACTTTTTTCCCTCGCCCCTACAGGGGGAGAGGGCAGGGTGAGGGGGATGTAAAGTGCTTGTATTTTTTCACCCTCACCCCAACCCTCTCCCTCTGCTTCGCGAGGGAGAGGGGAATTGATTTAAAAAATTTGTAGAACTCAAGTTAATAATTTAAAAATTAAATGAAAGTTAAGAATTAATGACTCAAAATAAAACTCAAGTGAATTTAAAAAATCGGATTATCGTGGCACTTGACACGGCTGATTTTACTCAAGCAAAGTCACTCGTGAAAACACTTAAGCGTGACGTCCCAATTTTTAAAATCGGGAGTGAACTTTTTACCGCTTGTGGACCAAGGGCAATTCAAATGGTGCGCGAGTCAGGTCGAGAAGTTTTTTTGGATTTGAAGTTTCACGACATTCCAAATACCGTCCACCGCTCAGTCCGTGCCGCGATTCAATATGAAGTCGCAATGCTCACCATCCATGTTTCAGGTGGACTGAGGATGATGCAGGAGGCATGTGTGGCGGCCGCTGATGAAGCGCAAAAAAAAAATTTGGAATTGCCCAAGTTGATTGGTGTTACGCTTCTGACGAGTCTGAGTGAAGAAGATGTGAAAAATGAAATTGGTCTTTCTAAGCCCATTCAAGAGACGGTGCTTCGCTATGCAGGACTTGCCCAGAGGGCGGGACTTGATGGGATCGTAGCTTCGGCATTTGAAATCAAGCGGATTCGAGAACACTATGGCCCAGACTTTTTAATTGTGACCCCTGGCGTTCGACCCGAAGGAGCGTCACGTGACGACCAGGAACGCGTACTCACTCCCAAAGAAGCATTTGATCTTGGGGCGAGCTACATTGTGATGGGCCGTCCAATCACACAGGCCACGAGTCCCGCGGATGCAATGGCTCGGGTCATCCAAAGTCTCACTTGAGTTTAGGCGGGGGTCATTTCTTGACAGGCAAATGAGATTTGTTACAATGAATCTCAGTTTAAGCAGCCTCGTTTTTCTCCTAAATAATTTAAAATCAATCATTTGTAGATGATGAAATAGGATGGGTGTCAGTAATCATATGATTCAGAGCATGACGGGGTTTGGGCAAGCTTCAGGGAACCACGCTTCTGGGAAATGGGTCGTAGAAATTAGATCATGGAATCACCGTTTTTTTGATTGCTCACTTAGGACGCCTGGGTTTCTTTCCGGCCTTGAAGATGAGATTAAGGATTTGATTCACAGAAAAGTGAAGCGCGGAAAAATCGCAGTTTCCATCATTTTAAAATCAAAAAACGCTTCATCAAACGGAATGGTTTTGAATGAAACTAAAGTGGGAACTTATGTCCGCACGCTCCGAAAAATTCAGAAGCAATACAAGCTTTCAGACGAGCCAATTCGAATTGAGTCGTTGCTTCAAATCCCCAGTCTTTTTATCGTAGAGGATTCGGAAAAATCAGTTGAAGAAAGCTGGGCATATTTAAAAAAACTGATTGTGCTCGCGTGTGAGAAGCTTCTCCTGATGAAAGTCAAAGAAGGAAAATCGCTTGGACTGGAACTGGGCAAAAGAACCCGCTTACTTGCTCAGGAGACCCAAGAAATCGAACAGGTAAAACAGAAACTTCCGGCGGAGCGGCTCGCGCGCTTTAAGGAGCGGGTTGGCGAGCTGGGCAAAGGCCTTTCTTTTGATGTGCCAAGACTTGAACAAGAAATTGTGCTTTTTGTTGATCGATCCGATATTACTGAAGAGGTTGTGAGAATCCAGCATCATCTCGGCCAATTTGAAAAGTCACTTAATGAAACTGGCGAGGTCGGAAAAAAACTTGATTTTATTGCGCAGGAACTGGGCAGAGAAGTTAACACCATCGCTTCAAAGTCTCAGAGTTCTGAAATCTCAAGTGTGGTGGTGCGCATGAAAGCAGAGCTTGATAAAATTCGCGAGCAAGTCCAAAACGTCGAGTGAGCCGACGGGAAATCCAATGCCACCAGTTGTCGGGAAGTTCATCGTGATTTCAGCGCCTTCCGGAGCAGGGAAAACTACGATTGTAAAGAAACTTCTTACACGGCACAAAGGTTGGGTCCGTTCGATTTCATACACGACGCGTTCTCCGCGCAAAGGTGAAGAAAACGGTCGGGACTATTTTTTTGTGACGGCCAAAGAGTTCGAAGAAAAAAAACGCGCTGGTTTTTTTCTTGAATCTGCAAATGTGTTCGGTGCTTTTTATGGAACTTCAAAAGAATTTGTGTTGAATCATGTCACGCACGGGCGGTGTGTTCTTCTGGCAATTGATGTGCAGGGCATGAAGCAAATCCGTGAAAAACTTGAAGAGGAAGTACCCACCCTCTCATTTTTTATTATGCCGCCTTCTTTAGACGAACTGAGAGCCCGTCTTGAAAAGCGCAACACTGAAAATCAAACTGAGGTGGAAGTGCGCTTGAAAGTAGCGCGCAAAGAAATTGCACAAAAAGATTTTTATGATTTTGAAGTGGTGAACCAAGAAGTAGACTTAGCAGTTAAACAAATAGAGGAGATGATTCATGACCATTCCAATTGAAAAATTAATTAAAGAAATCAGCAGTTATTACCGGCTTGTTTTAATCGCCTCCCAACGCGCCAATGAATTAATTAGCGGAGCTCAGCCGCTTGTCATGCCGGTGTCAAAAAAGGCGACCATCAATGCGCTTCAAGAAATTGCAAGAGGTAAAATCCATGTTGGAGCCAAGATTGAAAAAGCAGACAAGTCCAAAGCCTCCGGCTAATCCCACTGCTTTTAGCGAGAAGACAATTCTGCTCTGTATTTCAGGGAGCATTGCCGCATACCGCGCTTGTGAATTGGTACGAGAGCTTCGAAAAAGAGGGGCGCGGGTTTTCTGCCTCATGACAGAGTCTGCAAAAAAATTTGTGACTCCAATAACTTTTCGCGCGCTCAGCGGAAATCCAGTTTACTCAGACCCATTTTCGGAGACAGAAGATTGGAACATCATTCACACGGATTTGGCTGACCGGGCTGATTTGATTTTAATTGCTCCTGCAACAGCTGACCTGATTGCACGCCTTGCATGTGGCTTTGCCGATGACCTTGTTACTTCCGTCGTGCTCGCATCACGGAGAAGAATCCTCGTGGTGCCCGCAATGAATGACCGCATGTACACACATCCAGCGACACAGGTAAATCTTGGAAAACTTCTTGAGATGAATTATGAAGTCATGAAACCCATCGAAGGTGATTTAGTTTGCGGAAGGACAGCCATTGGTCACATTCCAAGTCTTGATGCAATCTTGTCTCGCGCTGAATTAATGTTTTCTCGCCCAAATAGTATTTAATCCTCGTGCTTAAAAAACTCCGCGTTACTGTAACTGCCGGGCCGACACGAGAAATGTTAGATCCGGTTCGGTTTCTTTCTAATGTTTCGACGGGTCAAATGGGTTATGAGCTCGCGCGGGAAGCAAAACAATTGGGCTTCCAAGTGTCACTTGTGAGCGGGCCAACGCATCTTGATCCACCGCAAAATGTTTTTCTCATTCGCGTGGTGACAGCCCACGAAATGAAGCAGGCAATCAAAAAATTGTGGCCTAAGACCGATGTTTTGATTATGACAGCCGCTGTTTGTGATTACACGCCCGTTCATTTCTCACCTAGAAAAATCAAACGCATCAAACAAAAAAGCATCCAGTTCAAACGAACTGAAGACATCCTCTCATTTTTTGGAAAAAGAAAAGGGAAGCGTTTGCTGGTCGGCTTTGCGCTTGAGACGGACCATTTTTTGGAATATGCGGTGCAAAAGTTAAAGGCAAAAAATCTCGACCTAATTGTTCTGAACTGGTACAACCAAACACACAATCCTTTTGGGCAAAACAAGGCCTCTATGATTTTAATTGACCGGAATGGGAAGAGGAGTACTCTGCGTCGGATGAGTAAACAAAATGCTGCGCACGAAATACTTGCGGAAACAATTACCCTTTTGGAATCTAGTACCTTGTCACATTAATCATTGCAAGTTCGTTTTTTAAAGGAACAAGGTACAGTACTCTGTTCCATAGACAATAATTAATGTTACAGAGTGCTAGAGCAACTTAGTTGCTGAATTTCACAGCTCATTTGAAACACGAAAACTATTGAAATGGTTTGTGGTTTATTGGTATGCTTAGCAAGTTCGCGCTCTCACTAAAAAATATAAAATTAACTGTGTACCAGGAGGAGAAATATGAAACGATTAACAGGAACATTGCTCATTGTGGCAGTTGGTTTTATTGGTTGTTCGACTGAAGGTGGTGGAGGGCTTTCAGAGCGAGAAACAAGTGCTCTTTTAGGAAGTGGTTTGGGCGCTGGACTCGGAGCTATTATTGGTCATCAGACTGGTCATGCTGGCGCTGGAACAGCCATTGGAGCTGGAACAGGTGCTCTCGCTGGTGCTTTGGCTGGAGAAGGTTTGAGACGTACCAAAGAGAATGCGAAGCAAGAAATCCGTCAAGAGATGATGCAGCAGCAATATCAGGCTGGAGCGGCTCCTCAATATGGAGCAAGTCCTCAATATGCACAGCCTCAAGTATATCAGCAGGCAGCTCCTCAGCAGGAAGTACATACCAAATACAATCCCCGGACGGGTCAGACTTTTCCGGAGCGTTATCAATTTGATCCGACAACTGGTGAACAACTGAAGTACATTCGTTAAGCCCCAAGTTTTTAATTTCTCAAGGGCCAGGTGAAATGGTAAAATTCCTGGCCCTTTTCTTTTTCTGTCTAACTGATTTTATTAAATAAAATTAAATTGGAAATCGGTACAGTGCCAACTTCTAATAAATAATTTGGTGAAAGTTGGCGCGGCACTGATTTCATTAATAAACGTAAATTAGAAATTAGTGCAGTGCCAGCATCTCATAGATGATTGCTTGTTTTTATTTTTAATGAAAGTTGGCGCGGTAGCAAAGTGGTAATGCACGGGTCTGCAAAACCTGAATGCGGCGGTTCAATTCCGCCCCGCGCCTCGAAATTTATAGTAGTATTTTAGTTTTTAATTTTTTCGCCGGGATGGCGGAATGGCAGACGCATGGGACTTAAAATCCCAAGGGCTTTTAAAAGCCCGTGCCGGTTCAAGTCCGGCTCTCGGCAGCTTGATTAGGAGAATTGTCTATACTCAATTAAAGTCACAAATTGTGATTTTAAATAATTGCATTTAACACCTTATTAAGTAGTGCCGATTAGGTAAAGAAACTCATGCTTTGTAAGCTCAAGAGGTATAGTTAAACTAAACAATTCTATTCTGAATAGATACCTCCGCATGTTGTCCCTCATCGTTCTTGCTATAAACCTCATTTTCACCGTATGCTTCCTAGAAAATTGCTGTGAAAGGAACAAACTTAAAATGCACAATGAAACTAAAGAATTAATTGAGAATTACGGGCTGCTTGATTTTATTGAAATGAATGTGTCTAGCGGTGTCACGCAAGTATTAACGCGTGTTCAGAAAGGATTAAAAGTAACCCAAAAGACATCGAGGCCAGTTTTACTCAAAGCCATTGCTTGCGGTGAACAGGTGATGTTGATTAAGCCGCATCGGATGAAAAAATTGAACCGCCTTTTATTCATCAATGCCCGCGATGGTTCTTTCAAAGAAGCTGTGATTCAGCACGCCTGATTCAAATTTATTTTCACAAATTGATTTCCACCTTGTCAAAATAATCGTCTTATGTTACGTTACTGACTGCCAAGAAGTTAATATGGTTTCTCAAGATGTGTGAGGCTATTGTCGTAAAATTAGAGGTCGCATTCGTAATCAATTAAGAATTTGAAAGAGCCTCATATGATTTGTTTGAATAACCTGAAGGAGGAAATGAAATGCCGTACGTGATTACGGAGAAGTGTTTAGGGGAACAGTATGCATCTTGTGTTGCAGTATGTCCGGTTGACTGTATTCACCCCGGTGATTATAAAAATGAAAAGTTCATGATTATTGATCCTGAAACATGCATTGACTGTGGACAATGCCTTCCCGAATGCCCAATTAATGCGATTGTTGCTTCAACGGATGAGGCTCCGGCTTATGCAAAAATTAATGCTGAATTAACCCCTGGCTTTAAAGAACACCCAAAGGTTGCGGAGAGACCCAAGAACGATCCGCCCAAGAAACCAGGCAATAAGCTTGTTCAGTAATTAAGCAAAAATTCTGGCCGCTTAAAGTATTAAGTGAAGTCCTATTTTTAAGGAGCATACTTGCTCGTTATGAAAAAAAGTGGTCTGCTGATTTTGATTCTTTTCGCTTCACTAAGCTTGCTCACTCCCCAAACTCTTTTTGCTGTTGGTTCAGCCGGTATTGAGAATGCTTCTTTTAGTGGCCGTCAAATAGCGCAATCGGGTGCTGGAACGGCGCAAGCGGATGAGCCAGCTGCTATTTCTTACAATCCCGCCGGCATCACCCAGCTTGATGGTCTTCAAATTGAGCCCACGATGCATTTTATTGACATCTTCACTTTTTTTGAAAGTGATGAGCCCCTAAGCGGTGGTAAGGGAAGCAACACGCGAAGCTCCGGCACTGTTCTTCCAGTTCCCACAGGGTACATTACTTTTAAACCAAAAAATTGGTTTGACAACCGAATTACTTTTGGCGTCGGCTCTGACTCACCATTTGGATTCTCCAACAAATTTAATTCAACCCATCCAATTGCTCAGCTTTCTGGATTTAAGAATTGGTTTAAAATGTACACAGTAAAACCAACTGTTGCAGTAAAACTAGCCGATTGGCTTTCGATTGGCGGTGGCCCAATGTATTACCGAATTTATGATTGGGGCGGTATTCAAGCTTACCCGAATATACTTTCGGCTGGAGCACCATTTGGTACCCTCAAGACAGATTTAGGACAAGTTCGCCTTAACTTGAGCGGAAATCACTGGGGCTGGCATTTCGGTGTGCTTGCAACACCGCATAAGCAGCATCAATTTGGTTTTTATTTTAGAAGCCCAGTTGTTGTCAAGACAAGTGGCATTATTAAAGTAACTAATTCAAGCAGAGGATATTTTGAAACAGGTGGAAATGCAAAGTGGAGTTTGCCTATGAATTTGACGTGGGCATACGCATTTAAGCCGACTGAACGCGCTACAATCGAATTTGATTTTGGGTATACTCGCTGGTCATCATTTGAGCGATTATTTATTAATGCTGATCCAGTAAGTCCAGCTGAAGACAATATTCTTAGTCTTATTGGAAAGAATAATAAAGATTGGAAGGACAGTTACAATTTGCAATTAGGTGGTAATTACAAGCTTACGAATCGCCTGACAATTCGCGGCGGCGGGTATTTCTACACAAATTCAGTACCAGAGGTTTCCTTTATTTCTGCAGTACCCGATGGCAATCGGCTTGCTTATTCTCTGGGTGCGAGTTATGAAGTGAACAAAAACTTTGGGGTGGATGCAGCTTACCTCAACGTGTGGAATCTAAGGCGGACGGTCAATAATAATATTGGCAATGGCCTTGGTGTTTCTCAGGATGGTGATTATGTCACCTACACTCAGGAAGCGACTGTTAGTTGCCGTTTTGCTTTTGATGACCCAATTGCAGATTTAGTGTCGACTACTTCCAATCCTTCTCCTGTTTCTCAAGAATTACCTCTTACGCTTTAGTTTTAGCTCGTTTCACCTCAAATTCTCCTATTAACTCGAGTTCTGCATATTTTCCCCTCGCCCCCTATGGGGGAGAGGGGAGTTAAATTCTGAAAAAGTGCAGAACTCAACTCATTAAAATTAAGATTATTGCAACTCGACCGCTTCCTTACCTTTCCAGATTCAATATGGTATTCTTCTTTAAAGAGTAAATTTCCGATTGTCAGCAAGGGTTGGCATCAGTACAATAATGCAACTTAAAATGCACTAATTGCGTTAACTGCGCTTATTAATTACCAGGTTGAATTTTATTATGACGAAACTTATTACTGCTAAAGAACTAAGTAAATTTCTTCGAGTCCCTAAGCGGACGGTTTACAAATTTGCTCAAGAAGGAACCATTCCAGGAACTATTCGAATTGGAAAGCATTGGCGGTTTAGAGAAGACATCATTCACCGTTGGATGGAAGAATCAAGCCAACCGCTGCATCCAACCAAAAACGGCGTTGAGGAATAACATGAATCCCCCCATCAATGAATTAATCGAAGTGAGTGTTACCAAGATTCTTCCTGCACGAAAGTGGAAAGTCTTGAGGTTAATTACCCACATCGAGCGATTTCCTGAATTCATGCCGAATGTAAAATCCTGCAAAATTGAAGAGAAAAAATCGAGGACCACAAGTGTGACGAGCTGGAATGTGGAGGTGGATGGGATTCCACTTAGTTGGAAGCAGGTCGACCAAATTGATTTTGAAAACTTCAAAGTTCGATTTAAAGCGATTGAAGGCGATTTGGAATTTTTTGAAGGTACTTGGGAGCTTCAAGATGCAGAGGAGGGAAAAACCCGGGTGTCGGTTCAAATGAAAGCAAGAGTTGGAATACCAATCGTGACTCAAACCATTCCTCAGGTGATGTGTGAGAAGATTGGAAGAAACTTTTTGATGATGCTCGAAGCGATGAATCAAATTCTTGTTGCTTACCGTTACAAAAATATTGGAGACCGGAAAGTAAGCGACTTAAGCGGATTTGCTGTGATTGGCCATCCATACAATTTTCAGCATTTGGTCCGGTACTTTAAGTTTTTTAAACCAGACATGAAATTACCCTCCAATGAATTTGTCGCGGGTCTTTTTGATCTTGTCCCTTCATACAAAGCCTACGACATCAAGAATTTTAAGTCGAAAACTGGAAAGTCAGTGGACGGCTGTTTTGTAATGTGCCCGATTATTCCAGACATGGTTGAGGTCAGTCCAGAACGTGTGGTGGAAAAGGTGGTTCAGGCCTGTCGCGTAGCTGAGCAGTACGGGATGGGAATTGTGGTGCTTGGCGGATTCACTTCAATTGCAGGAGAAAGATTCCCAAAAGTTTTAATGGAATCGGTTCACATTCCCGTCACAACTGGAAATGCACTAACGGTGGCGCTTGTCATTGACGGGATTGAAGAAGCAGCTCGCCTCATGGGCTGCGACTTGTCTCGGTCGAAGATGACGATTATTGGCGGCACTGGAGACATCGGAAGCGCAGTGGCGAGATATTTTTCAGAAAAAGTGCCCGAAATTACAATCACAAGCCGAAATGAGAAAAATTTGATGGACACCGAGCGTACGCTTTTTTATTACGGGAAGGCGAAAATTAAAACAAGCCGGGACAGCGCTCAAGCAGTGCGAAATGCAGACGTCGTGCTTGCAGCAGCAAGTGTTTCAAATGCGCTTCTTGGTTTTGAAAATTTTAAGCCTGGGGCCATCATCTGTGACGTGGGGTATCCTAAGAACATTTCCTACACAGAGTGTAATCGAAAAGATATTTTCATTTTTTCAGGAGGGATTACCGCCCTTCCTTCCGAATTTAATCTGGGTTTTGATTTAGGTCTTCCCAATCCCCGCGTGCTTTACGGCTGCTTTGCAGAAGCAATTCTACTTGCCCTCGAAGACCGCTATGAGAATTTTTCTTGGGGAAAAGGGAACATTAGCCGCGATCGCGTCGAACTCATCCGCATTGCAGCAAAGAAGCATGGCTTTGAGCTCGCACCTTTTTTCTGGGGGAATCGGCTCATGACGCCTGAAGACATTGAACAAATCCGGACGGTTGCCAAAGGAACAGTCTAGTATTTTGTTGAGCCAGCACCAAGTTCTGTCTCTCACATCAAATCAACTCACTTTTAATGATTAGTATTACGCAGCACTAGAGGCGCTAGTGATTTTCAGTTTCCCATCACAATTCCAAATGAATTGGTATTCTTACCCAGTACTGATTGTGAGTACTGTCATCTTTTGCATCGGTCTTTTTGTTCTCCTCCAAAATCCAAAGTCGATTGTCAATAGCTGCTTTTTCTTGATTTGTCTGTGCGTTAATTTCTGGTTGTACGGCATTTCATTTGTTTACGGAGCAAATGGACCTGAACTTGCGCTCAACATTTACAAGCACATTACGTTTCTTGGTGTTTCATTTGTCGCAACAGGCGTTTATTGCTTTTCAGTAGCATGGCTCAAATTGTATGAGCGCCAGAAATATCTGGTTTGGAGCGCGCTCTTAAGCAGCCTCACCTTTTATTTAACAGGCCTTTTTCTCCCGCAGAGTTTTCCACGCGCGACACTTTATTTTTGGGGTTATTACCCAGTTTATGGCTCAACAACTCAAGCTTTCCTCCTCATTTTTTTCGGACTCTTTTTCGCTGCTTTTGCTAACTTTGTCCGCGCGTACCGGAGCGAACCACAACCAGTCAGAAAAACACAAATCCGCTTGATTGCTGTGGCATTTTTGATTTCGTTTATTGGCTCAATTGACTTCATTCCAAAACTAACTTATTTCCCGGTTTACCCGGTTGGATTTACCTTTGTTTTTTGCTGGATTATGACCGTTGCCTATTCGATTGTGCGGTACAAAGTGATGGACATTGAAACAGTCATTCACAAGACCATTCTTTGGCTTGCAACTTCATCGATTGTGGTGCTTCCAATTGTTGGTCTCATGTTTTTTTTGAAAGGATGGTACCGGGAAGCGAGCCCAATTGCGCTCGCGCTTTGGACGAGTATTCTCCTTGTTTTATTCAATCTTTATTTAAGAACGGTGCAGCCAAAAATCGACCACTTTTTTAAACGTAGGGAACTTGACCTTGAAGAAGCAGTTTTTCGTTTCAACGAGAGCTTGGTTCATCTCAAAGGACTTTCAGAATTGTCCAATTACATGGTTCAAACGATTCGTGAAGTGCTTTATGTGGAACCAATTCAGATTTTTTTAAGGCATGGGGAGAAAAAAAGTTTTTTCAGAATCGATGGCGCGGCACATGGCGACGAAGATCTTTTTTACGAAAACCCATTTATTCAATGGCTGGAACGGGACGACCGGGTGGCACTCGTTGAATTTGTAGGGCTCGACCCCCGCTTTCAATCGGTTGAGCAGGAAGCGGTAAATTTCTTCAAGCGGCTAAATGTTCACGCGAGCGTACCGCTTGTTTTAAACGGCGAACTGATTGGTCTGATTAATTTGGGACGAAAGACAAATCTGAAGCCATTTCGCGCGGCGGAAGTTAAATTTCTCTCTGAATTTAGACGTGCTGCCACAATTGCGCTTTCAAATTCAGTTCGGTTAATTGAGATGCAGGAAAATCTTAGGCGTTGGAATGAAGAACTTGAGGAAAAAGTGAAGCTCCGCACGAAAGAACTCGAAGAAACTCAAAAACAGCTCATTCAGGCTGAAAAACTTGCGACGATTGGTACGCTGGCAGGAGGCGTTGCACACGAAATCAACAACCCGCTTACGGCGGTGCTGACGAACGCGCAAATTTTGAAAATGGATGCCAAACCGGAAGATTTGGAATCCATCAGTTTAATTGAGGCTGGAGCCAAGCGCTGTCAGGAAATCATCCAGAAAATTATGAAATATGCCCGCCGGCCGCTTGGACCTGAGAAAGTTGAAGAGGTTGATTTGAATCGAGTAATTGAAACAGCCCTCTCATTTTTGAAGTACCAACTAAGTCAGGAAAATGTTAAGGTTACCATTCAAAAGGCGGTGGGATTACCACTCATTCAGGCAAACAGTAATGAGCTTGAGCAAGTAGTGACGAACCTGATTTTGAATGCCAAAGATGCATTGAAGGGCGAGTCGCGTGAAGGGAAGATTGAGGTGAGTACCCATTTTAATGATGGTGCTGCAGAGCTGATTGTGGAGGACAATGGCCACGGCATTGCCCGAGAACATCTGACCAAAATTTTTGACCCTTTTTTTACCACCAAACCCGTGGGTAAAGGAACTGGTCTCGGCCTGGCTGTGACGTACGGAATTGTCAAAAAATACAACGGCCGGATTGAAGTCGATTCGCAAGTTGGCAAGGGAACCATATTTAAAGTGATTTTCCCCAAACACCTCCAGGCTTTAACGGGGGTTGGGAGTACGCATTCGTGAAGATATTTGAAAGTTTACGCGCAAATCATCCGGATTCTTTGTCCACGCGAACGAATACGGTAAAGCGCCTGCTTTTAAACGGCAAACAATTAAATGTTCGCCTGCTTGCTCAAAAAATGCTTGTTGCAAGCGGTCTCCTTGTCTTTGCTTCCATTATTTTTGGCGTGACACTCGTAAGCGGGCAAATCATTCTGGGTCAGTCCTTCAGCGTTGACGGGATTTTTATTTTTGCTTTGAGTATTTTTTTATTCGTCCTAGGGGTCGAACCTGCACGTCAATTTCTCACTCAGGTTATAAGCCCGCTTGTTATTCAGCGGAAATTTGATTACCGAAGACTCTTGAAAGATGCGCCTGCCATTATTTCCAAAATTAAAAGCTTAGATCATTTACTGAGTCTCGTGGTTCATTTTGTGACGATGCGGTTAAAAGTGAAAAATGCGGCTGTATTGATGCATGACGCGGAGCGGCATGTGTTTAGTCTGGTAGAGCCGCGTGGGTACGCGGAGCAGCACCGGGCGCGTGAGCGAATGATTTTTAATGAACAAGATCCGTTCATCCGTTTTTTGGCTTCTGAACATGCTCCTCTTTCTTTGGTATGGGTGCGGGAATGTCTCAAAGTAGATGGCTCCATTCAAAAGTTGGATGACGAAAAAGAAAATTATGATTTCCGTTTAATCGAGTCGCGCATGCAGGAGCTTAGCGCAAGCTGCTGCATCCCCAGCTTTTTGGGAAAAGAATTGAGAAATGTGCTAATTCTTGGCGAGCGAAAATCTGGCGAAGTTTATTTGGAAGAAGATTTGAATGCACTTTACCTCGTGGCACAGGAGTCGGCCATTGCGGTTGAAAATGCCCGTCTTTATGACCAGGCGGTTGAAAAAGCCAAAGAACTTGAGGTGATTAACCGTCAGCTTAATCAGGCGCAGAATCAATTGATTCAAGCGCTGCGCGAAACGGAAGTGGCCAATAAAAGGCTTCGGGACACACATGTCCAGCTCATCCATGAACAAAAAATGGCGACGCTTGGCCGGCTTGCTTCCTCCGTTGGGCACGAAGTGAATAATCCACTCACCATTCTTTCAATGAATGTGAGCCGGGCCATTCTCAAGTACCGCAGAAATCCAGATTTGAAGGTGAGTGAGATTACAGACACGTTTGAAAAAATGGAACAGAATATTTCCCGCATCAAGGCTGTGGTCAATACGTTGACCGGCCTCCTCAAAAAGTCAGAGCACGGAAAATTTGAGCCCCTTTCACTTAAGCTGGTTCTGGAAGAAACGCTTCCACTCGTTCAATTTCAAACTTACCTTGAGAATCTTTCCGGCACCGAAGTTGAATTTGATATTCCGAACAATCTTCCTTTAATTAAAGGCGACCTCGAGCGGCTTCAGGAAGTATTCCTGAATTTGTTTATTAATGCCTACCACGCGATGATTGGGAAACGGAACCGTAGAATTACCGTTTCGGCGCGCGAACATCCTGCTCACCCTGCAATGGTCATATTGGAATTTACTGACAATGGTTGCGGGATGAGTGATGAGGTGATGAAAAAGATTTTTTCCTATGGATTTACAACGAAACCAGCCGGAAAAGGTTCGGGAATGGGGCTTTACATGTGCCACTACATTGTAGAGCTCCACGGCGGGGAAATTAAAGTTCGCTCTAAAGTGGGAGAAGGAACCACTTTTGTCATTACACTCCCGACTTATGAAGAGAACGTTGAATCGAATACACTTGAAAAACAGTAATGAGAATCAAGTTTAATTTACCTGCCGCCACTTTTTTTCTTGCCGTCTTACTAGCCAGTTCTAATTTTCTTTTTGCAAACATCACGGGTAAGGATGAAGAAACTGTCCATCGCATCGTTAGTGAAGTGCTAAATGAAAAGATGGGGAATTTCATTGCAGTCAGGCGCGGCGTTTTGCATCACGGCGAGCGAATTCCACTGCCTATTTTCCAGGATGGAACGACTGCCAAGCGCAGTGAATGCACCTATTTTGTTTCACCGAAGGAAATCACAACTTCAATTTCCCAGATGTCGGTTTTTCAGGGCCGCTCACAGTCACGTCGGGATTTAGAGCAATTGTCTGATGCAGACAAGCGAAAAGCGCTTGAAAAAGAATTACTCAAACCGGAACCAGCAGCTGACATTAAGGCAGAATTAGAAAAGCTTGTTAATTTTAACAAAAGTGAAAGTAAAGATGCCATTCTGAACCTCGCTTCAGAAATGGTGGGCCTTAAAGAAGAGTTGAGGGGTCAATCGTTTTCAGAAGGTGCCATTTATTATGTGACATGCAGCGTGACAGACGACGGTCAAGTGGAAATTGGTCTCTGGAAAGACCGCGTTGTGGGTCCTGATGCAAATGTGGCGGATGACCAGGCTTTTAAAAATTTAGAAAAGTATTACAAAGAACGGGGCATTAGTTCTGCGACGCCAAATTCAGTCGATCCCCAGCTTGAAATTTACAAAGGACTTAAAGAGCGGCTGCTCGTGAATTATTTGGTTATTGCAATCCGTGGAGAAAAGGCGAAAAGTCTGCGGCAAGAATTAACAGCTCAAATCACCAAACCTTTCAGAAGAATCAAGAGCAACGTTTAGCTCGTCTCTGGGTGCATCCCACTTTATCCAGTGTGTCATTCTTCGCCAAAAGGACGAATCCGTCCTCTGGCGGATGAGGCGAAGCCGAAGAATCTAGCGAACTTAGATCCTTCGCGGAGTTTACCCTGAGCGCCAGATCCTTCACTTCGTTCAGGATGACACAGCGAAGGGCTCAGGATGACATGAAAAACAACCGCATCAAGTGGGATACGCCTTCTCGTCTCTCTGCGACCAGCTTGCAGGGCTTGGTAATCTTGAAAATCAGCGTGTATACTTATTCAAGAAAAGGAAAAAGAGGAGTTTTCCCATTATGAAAACCATTTTGATTGTGGATGATGAAGAAGGAATTTCGAAACTGCTTGCAGAAAATCTAACCGAGGACGGTTACAAGGTTGTTATTGCCACTAATGGCGAAGATGGCCTCAGAAAAGCTCAAATTACAAAACCCGATCTCGTGATTTTAGACGTGATGATGCCGAAGATGGACGGAGCAGAAATGTGCGCCCACCTCAGAGAAAACGCGAAAACCAAAGACCTCCCAATTATTTTTATGACCGGTCTTAAAACCAAAAACGATGATTTTCAGCTTGGCCGTGATGTGGGCAACCACACCATTTTCTCAAAACCTTTTGATTATGACGAGCTCTTGGGAACCATCCGCGAAATGCTAAACATCAAAGGTGAAAGTCAGGCCGGCTCAATTCTCAAAGGTGTTGCACAGAAATTTCTAGGACGAAAAAAAAGCACTTGATGTTTTGCAGACCAGTCCTTGGGCGGCGATTCTCGAGGAACAACAGAGGAGAAGGCGATGTCAAAGAACATTCTCGTTGTCGATGATGAACCTGAAATAGCTTTGCTCGTTGCAAGCCGGCTGCGCACCGCCGGTTATCAAGTTCAAGTTGCAAAGGATGGTGAGCAGGCGCTTCGGCTTGTCACCATCACAAAACCAGATTTGATTGTCTTAGACGTGGCTCTTCCGGGAATGAGCGGCGGTGATGTGTGTGCTCATTTGCAGAAAGATGAAAAAACAAAATATATTCCCATTATTTTTTTAACGGCGCTTAAAACCAAAGAGGATGACGTAAGGCTTGGTTTTGACATTGGCCGCCACACTATTTTTGCAAAACCCTTTAACCCTCAAGAATTTTTAGGTGCAGTTCGGGATGCTTTGGCAGCCCAGAAAGCATCCAAGAGTTAATGAATTAGTTAAGCTCAGAGCCCATCATGTTGCATTCAAAGCACGCCATTAAATCTAAAACTCTGAGCGGTTCTCAAATTGAGGTCGAGCAACTTCAAAAAAAAGTGGAATTACTTCAAAAAGAGCTTGAGCTGCGCGAGCTCGACGCAAAGAAATCTCAGGAAGACTTCACTATTTTGCGGCAAGAGCTGAAGCGAAGCCGGGAACAAACACGTGTCGTGATTGAAACGGCAAGTGACGCCTTCATCGGAACGGATGCGCGCGGGCTTATTATTGATTGGGACCGTCAAGCGGAAATTACATTTGGCTGGTCCCGGTCTGAAGTCGTTGGTCTTCCATTTGCAGACACAGTTATTTCCCCAAAATTTAGAACTGCTTATGATGAAACCATCCAGCGATTTGTAGAAACAGGAGACGGGCAAATTTTCATCAATCGAAGATTCCAGACAACGGCGCTTGACCGGAATATGCGCGAATTTCCGATTGAACTTTCAGTTTGGCCGGTGGATGGCGGGGCTGCCTACCGGTTTAATGCATTTGTACGTGACATGAGTGAGCGTAAGCGCCTTGAGCATCTTAAGAATGAATTTGTGAGCACAGTTTCTCACGAGCTCAGGACACCAATGACGATTATTCGTGAAGGAGTGAGTCAGGTGGTCGATGGCCTTTTAGGTTCGATTAATGAAGAACAGAAACAATTCCTCAATATTTCGCTTGGCGCCATTGACCGATTAACCCGAATTGTCAATGACCTGCTTGATTTCTCAAAGATTGAATCCGGAAAAGTCGAGCTTAAAAAAGAACATGTTGACTTAACAAAACTCGCCCAGGACGTTATCTCGAATTTTCATTCCCGCGCTCAGGAACTTGGACTTGAAATTTGTTTTGAACCTTCAAGTCCAAAACTCGAGCTTTACCTTGATCGTGACAAGGCGATTCAGATTTTTATAAATTTAATTGGAAACGCACTCAAATTTACTGACACTGGATTGATTACCATTTCCATCACGGACCGGGAAAAAATGGTGGAGTGCAGCGTCAAAGACACCGGCCGCGGAATCAGCGCTCGCGACCTTCCTCATGTGTTTGGGAAGTTTCAGCAGTTTTCAAGAGAAGCGGGCCCGGGAGAAAAAGGAACGGGACTTGGGCTTGCCATTTGCAAGGGCCTGGTCGAGCTTCATGGAGGAGCAATTACAGTTTCAAGCGAACTTGGTTCCGGCACCACATTTACATTTTCATTTCCAAAGTACACGGCAAGGCAGGTTTTTTTGCAGCGCTTGATACACGAGGTAAACGAAGCTATGCGCAGGGAAGAATCCCTTGCGGTTTTGCTTCTGACCATTTCGCGTCTTGATTTTGTACGCCGCACCGTTGGTGAAGAACGTTTTCAAATGATTCAGAAAAAAATGTTAGGTCGAATTCAAGGTGAGTTGAGGACTCAGGATGACCATATTGTCAGTGACCCCCCGCACGTACTTGCAACATTTCGGAAAACGAAAAAAGAAGATGCACTTTTAATCGGCGGCCGGCTTCAGCAAATCCTGGATGAGGAACTCACACAGCAAGGCATTGTGGATCAAGTGGGTATTGGATGCCGCGTTGTAAGCTTTCCGGATGAAGCTCTGAATGCTGATGACCTCCTCAACCTTTTGTTCCGTTAACCGACTTGGCTGGTGCTGCTTATGACTCGGAAAGTATTGGTTGTGGAAGATGAGCCTGTACTTGCTGCAATGATTCAGTCGCGGCTTGAATCGAATCAATATGAAGTTTCAATCGCGGGGAATGGATTGGAAGGACTCAAGCAAATTGAAAGAGCGAAGCCAGATCTGATTGTGATGGACATTGCGATGCCTCAAATGGATGGCTACACGCTCGCAAAAATGCTTCGGAGCCGAATAGAATTTAAAGAAATTCCAGTGATTGTCGTCACAGCAAAGGGAAATCAGCTCAAAAGTCTGTTTGAACTTGAGGGAATCACTGATTATTTAATTAAGCCATTTCAGGCCCAGGAGTTGCTTGAGCGAGTCAAGAAGCACATTGGTTAAGGAGCATTAGAATCATGATGGAAAAACGGGACGAGGAAACCAGAAAAAATATTTTGGAAGAACTTTTAAATCTTAAGCGCGATCTTGATGTGCTGAAACAATATGTGGATGAACGCGTTCAAGGCGAGCACGACACTCAGACATTTATTCAAAAAATCTCTCACCTTTTAAGAACTCCGCTTACAACCGTTCGGGAGAGTATTTCACAAGTCCGAGAAGGTCTTTTTGGTCCGGTTTTGGACGAACAAAATGATTATTTAAATTCTGCCCTTCACGAACTCGACCGGCTCAAACGAATCCTCGAAGATTATCTTGATCTTTCAAAAATTGAATCGGGCATCGTCTCGCTCAGGAAAGAGAAGATTGATTTAGCGCGTCTTGCTCAAAAAACTGCACGTCAATTTGAGCTTTACGCAAAGCAGAAAAATCTTTTAGTGACCACTTCCTTTTCAAGTGAGAAAATAGAAGTGTTTGCAGATCCGGACCGGTTGACTCAAGTGTTGACCAATCTGCTTGGGAACGCCATTAAATTTACAGAAGAAGGAGCCATTCACGTTTCAGTCACGGAATTGGCGGAAACAGTTGAATGTTCTGTCTCTGATACCGGAGTTGGAATTGACGAGGCAGATTTACCCAGTCTCTTTACCCGATTTAAGCAAGTAGGACCATCAAAAGGAGCAGCGCTTGGCACGGGACTTGGTCTTGCCATCAGCAAACAGTTTATTGAATCGCACGGCGGTCAAATCCGAGCAGAGAGTCACGAAAAAACAGGTTCAAAATTTATTTTCACGCTTCCGAAGCTTGACATTTCTTATGTGCTCAGAGAATCGGTTGCGAGCGGCCTTGCTGATGCGATTCAGAAAGAAACAGAGCTTTCGCTCTTGCTTTTTAATGTGACCAATTATGACGAAGTATTGAAGCGTGTCGGCGAAGCAGAAATGGCCCAGATGACTTCAAGGCTCTCAGAGGTGATTCGCGGTAGTTTCAGGAAAAATGTGGACCAAGCACTTGCCTGGGACGTCAAAAGGGTTCTCGCAATTTTGCCGAGAACCAATCGGGATCAGGCGCTTGAGGTGGGAAAGAGGATTCAGACTCTTGTCGAAAAAGATTCAGAAATGATTAAAACAACATCGGCACTTCACATTGACTTCCACGTTACCAATTTTCCGACAGATGGACGGACCGAAGAGATTCTTTTAAAAAAGGCGTTTTCAGAGTAAAGTATTGTCCTGTTTGGCCTTCATAAAAGTAGTAGCTTATAATTCAGGAGTGCTTTGTGGCGAAAAAGATTTTGCTCGTCGACGACGAACCCCAAATATTGATGCTGGTTGCAGCCCGCCTCCGGGCGAATGGGTATGAAGTGGTAACGGCGTCAGATGGGGAGGCAGGTCTCAAAAAAGCTCAAAGTGAGCAGCCAGACCTCGTCATCCTTGATTTGATGATGCCCAAGATGGATGGCTACCAGGTGTGTGCTGCTCTTAAGGGAGATCAGCGGTACCAGAAAATTCCAATTCTGATTTTTACAGCAAAAGCAGGTGAAGAAGAACGGCGAGTCGGCCTTGAAGATTGCGGAGCCAATGGATTTTTAATCAAGCCCTTTGAGCCGGCATCTTTGCTTGCGAAAGTGGCTGAGATTTTGGGATGAAGAAGTCCAATACCTCGCTTGGAGAAAGCCTGGTATTTGAAGGTTTGCTAACCCCAGAGCAATACCGGCAAATTCAAATTGAAATAGAGAAAACCCAAGAGTCTTTCGTCAAAGTTCTGCGCCGCCTCCGTCTGATTGATGAAAAACGCCTACTCGCTTTTTTAAGCGCTAAGTTTCAAATTCCTCAAGTGGAGTTGACCCATCAAATCATCAAACCTGAAGTGCTCAAGGTGATTCCAGAGATGCTTGTTCGCCGCTTGAGCGTTATGCCCATCCGGAAAATTGGAAAGCGATGCACGGTAGCCGTGAGCGACCCGATGAATCTGAGCGTGACAGACCGGTTGAGAATTGAGACTGGTTTGGACATTGATCCTGTTCTTGCAACGGAATCTGAAATTAAAAATGCGATTGACCAATATTATGGGGCTAGAAGTGAAATGAACGATGTGGTTGAAAGTTTGATTCAGCCTGAAGAAACAACTCCGGATGCAAACACTCTGGCGCAGGGTGCTGGCATTGAAGAAGCACCGATTATGAAACTGGTCAACACCATGTTTTCGGAAGCGATTCGACAAGGGGCGAGTGATGTTCACATTGCGCCGGACAAAAAAGAGGTGGTGGTCAGAAATCGCGTTGATGGCATGCTGCGGGAAGTCCATCGTTACCCAAAATCGTCGCACACCGCTGTTGTGTCGCGCCTCAAAGTTATGGCGAATCTGGATATTTCAGAAAGTCGGGTCCCACAAGATGGCAGGGTTCAACTCGAAAGTCAGGGAGAACAAGTCGATCTTCGTGTGTCGATTGTCCCGACCATTCACGGAGAAAATTTGGTCATTCGGCTGCTGAATCTTTCAACAGCCGTCCGTTCTCTTGAGGATTTGGGAATGCTCGAAGCAGATTCAGAAAGTTTCAGGCATTTAATTTTAAAGCCTTACGGCATGCTTTTAATTACGGGACCGACGGGGAGTGGAAAAACCACGACGCTTTATGCAGCACTTCATCAAATCAATACTCCAGACAAAAATATTGTGACGATTGAAGATCCGGTGGAATACCAGCTTCCGATGGTCAGGCAAATCCACGTCAATCCGAAAGTAGACCTGACTTTTGCAAATGGGCTGCGTTCCATTTTAAGGCAGGACCCCGACATTATTATGGTGGGAGAAATACGCGACAAAGAGACAGCTGAAATTGCCATTCAGGCTGCGCTGACTGGGCATCTGGTGCTTTCTACGCTACACACCAATGATGCAACATCCGCTGTGGCGCGCCTGATTGATATGGGAATCGAACCATTTTTAATTTCTTCCACCGTGATTGGTATTCTGGCTCAGAGACTGGTTCGAAATATTTGTCCGGATTGTAAGCGTGAGTTTCCAGTCGAGGATCAGATGCTCCGGAAGTTTGAGTTTGCCCGAAACGGTCTCCCAAAATCCGCTGCTTATGAATTTAAGTCATTCTTTAAAGGGACGGGCTGCTTAAGTTGCAGACAGTCCGGCTACCGGGGACGCTCTGGGATTTTTGAATTGTTTATTCCGGATGATGAAATTCGTGAACTCATTTTGCACAAAGCTTCGAGCACCTCCATTCGTGAACGAGCAGTTGCTAAGGGGATGAACGTTTTAAGACAGGATGGGCTTGAGAAAATCAAACGGGGAATGACAACCATCGATGAAGTTTTTCGCGCGACACAGGATGTGTGATGTTGACAGTCAATTCAAATTGGTAGGGAACGATTTGGTGCCATTCCCTACAGACCAAAAGTAATTAAATACAAATTATGCCGACATTTGCTTATCAAGCTCGCACACAGCAAGGTAAAAAAGTATTCGGAACTGTTGAAGCAGTTTCAGAGCACTCACTTGCAGACCAATTGAAGCGCGAAGGCTATTTCATTACCTCAATCAAGGCAACGGACGCTCACTCTCATCAGGCATCACTTCGTGTTTCATCTGGCGGCCGAGTGGGCGCCGCGCAACTGTCTCTTTTTTACTTCCAACTCGGAAATATGCTTGAAGCCGGTGTGCCGTTACTTGCGTCGTTAAAAGCGGTTCAAAAGCAAAGTACAAAACAATTTTTCAAGCAAGTAGTTTTAATGCTTGCAACTCAAGTGGAGCAGGGGGTTCGTTTTTCAGATGCTTTAACACGCTACCCCAGGATTTTTCCAGAACTCTACAGGGCAATGATTCAAGTTGGTGAGACAAGCGGCAATTTGGACCTTGTTTTAAAACAGGTTGCTGAGTTAAATGAACGGAATGAAAAATTGCGCCATGAAATTTTCTCCGCGCTCGCTTACCCGGTTGTTCTTGTCTGTGCGAGTATTGCCGTTGTGACTTTTATGATTGTCTGGATTGTTCCGTCATTTTCCGCTATTTTTTTAAGAGCAGGCGTACCGCTTCCGCTTCCAACGCGGCTTCTTTATGGCTTCAGTATGTGGGTGAAATCAAATGTCTGGTTTTTGGCAGTTGCTGCAATTGCTTTTGGTTTCGGCGCACCCTTCTTGCTTCGCTTTGAAAAGTTTAAATATGGGTGGGACCGGTTTTGGCTTTCTGTTCCCATTGTTGGGCAATTAATAAGTCAAATCGAAATTTCACTTTGGGCGCGGAACGTTGCACTTATGCATGCAAGCGGCGTCCCAATCTTAAAGACGCTTGAGATGACGGGAAAACTTGCGGGAAACCTTCCCTTTCAGAGGGTACTGATACAAGCCCGGGTTCGTGTTCAGGCAGGGGAGAAATTGGGTGAGACGATTAAAGAAGGTGGCATTTTTCCACCTGATATTGTTCAAATGGTACTCACGGGCGAACAGTCTGGAAACCTGGACAAAATGTTGTACAAGGCTGCACTATTTTACGATGAACTTCTTACCCGAACACTCAAGCAGCTCACGTCTGCGATTGAGCCCATCTTTATTGTCTTTATGGGAATCGTGGTAGGGTTTATTATGATTTCTGTTTTACTTCCAATTTTTGATATGCTAAAACTGTTTTGAGCATTAACCCCCTCTCCCCCTGTAGGGGGCGATGGGAAAAAGTGCAGAACTCAAGCTTGAAGTAGTTAAACTTTAGGGTATCTTTGTAGAGGGTGCGCAAATAACGAGAGATGGAGGAAAAATGAAGCGTAGTTGTAGGGAAAACAAGTCGCGAGGCTTCACGCTTTTAGAAATTTTGGTTGTGATTACGCTCATCATTCTCATTGCCGGCATTGCGATTCCACGATTTGCGGGAGTAACAGATGAAGGTCGGCGCGCAAAATCTCACGCAGAACTCAAAACAATTCAAACAGCACTTGAGTCGTATCTTTTGAATGTATCGGCCACCCTTCCCGCGGCAGGCGGCGGTAACGTGGGTGATTTGGAAGTGACTTTGGAAGGCGCAACTCCGCGTCTCGTTGGTGAAATGGATGATTTTGTGGACCCTTTTGGCGCCACAGCCACCACCCAGTATCTTTACATGATTAGTGCAAATTCGAGATTTTATGTCATGTTTTCAATTGGTCCGGATCGCACGGCTGACATCACGGGCATTTCAGCAACTGGTAATATTACTCCAAACAGTCCGGATGACGACATCTTCGTCACAAACGGCCAGCTTGCTGCATAACTTTCTGATTGAACACACAACCTTTACACATCTCGCCATCTGGAAATAGAAACGCATTGCGAGGCACTTCTGTTCGTCTCATTTTTAAGCCCCGTGGTTTTACTATTCTGGAAGTCCTGATTGCCGCACTCTTGGTTGGGGTCGGTATGTTTGCCATTATGGAAGCCTTCAACCGCGGATATTTTGGAATTGGAACTGTGGAAGATTACAACCTCGCCCTTTCACTGACTGAAGAGCGGCTTGAACAAGTGAAAGATGCAAGCTTTGCTTCCGTGTCTTCAAGTGCCCGCGCAGCGGTGAGTGGTTTTTCTGATTTTGACCAGCAAGTGGTGGTAACCAGTCCTCACGCAGATTTAAAACAAGTGGCAGTGACCACGTATTGGCAAGTTCCGGGTGGAGAGAAAAACACAAGCTTGACCACTTATGTCGTAAATAATTAAATGAATAAAAAAGCATTGACGCTTCTTGAGCTTGTTTTCTCACTTTCCCTTGTCATCTTTCTTGTCGGCTCCATTCTCTTCCTTTATGTGGTAGTCATGCGCGGCTCTAGTGAGCTTAGGCATCGGACAGGTGTCGGGGAGAAGCTTTATTTTGCACTTGAGCGGGTGAGTCGCGACGCGCGAAATGCAAATGCGATTTCAGTTGCAAATCACGCTTTGAGATTCACCGTAAGCGAGGGCGGAAGTGACACAAGTTACATCTATTACCTTTACAATGCTGCCGATTCATGGGTTCCGGCCTACAACCAAACAAGTTATGATTTAAGAAGAGCGCCGCTTACTGGAGGAATCAATGGGACATTTACCTATGGAGCGGGAACTTTGATTGCTTCGGGTCTTCTTCCGCCGGCGGCCAACTCCACCATTACAAGTTCTGGAAATGTCGCGATTTTAAAGCTAGTCGGTTCAGAAAACAACAGCACACTGACTGTACGAAGAAGTGTGCTCCCAAGGAATGTGTAGTATGAGAAGTTCCCGAAGTGGATTTGTGCTTCTGCTCACGCTGATTTTGATGACGAGCATGGCTGCAATTGCCGGAGGTTTAATTATTGCGCTCACAACTGAATTCCGCGCCGCAAAAATCCAGATGAACGACCAAAAAGCTTTTTGGCTTGCCGAAGCAGGAATGGCTGATGCCGTGAAGCGCCTTAAGAATGATGAAATTAATTTAAATGATGGTGCTACAGACAACAGCACAATGGCCAATGTGAGCTTTGCCGAAGGAACTTATTCTGTTGTGCTCACACGGACTGGAAATGATATTTCAACTGTGGTGACTGGAACCTTTGGCGGCCAAAGCCGTGTCCTAAATACCACCTTTACTTTTTCTTATGGACTTCCACCTGCTTTTAGTTACGCACTTTTTGGCGGGAACACAAATGCTCAAACGTTTAAAGTGGGAAATAATAATACCGCCATGGCTTTAATCTCAGGTGACCTGTTTTACAATGCAACGGCAGGGGTGGATATTGTGGACGTAAAAAATAGTGCTCAGGTGACAAATGGAGTGGTTTACGCAGACCAAGCAACGGGTGGTGGATCGTACACGCTCGTCACTACAGTTCCAAGTCCACTTCCAACTTATCCTAGTTTTACGTCAACTTTTTACGACAATAAAATTACAACTGCGGAGGCAAATTCTTCCGGAAATTTTACCTTAAGCTCAAACAATAATCTCAATCTCGCAGGCGGTACAGTGTACTATGACACAGTGACAATCAAGAATACAGCAACGGTAACGGGGCCCGGCACTATTGTGGCAACCAAAGCAATCACCATTCAGGATCAAGCGGCGATTGGTGCGGATGTTAACATCATCACCAAAAAGGATGTGACGATTCAAGACAGTGCAACAGTTCAGTCTGGCGGGTCAATTTACGCACGGACAGACATTACAGTTAAGAACAGTGCTAATGTAACTTCATCACTACTTGCTCCAGATTCCGGTCAGCAGATTACGGTTTCTCAAACCGCACAGGTCTCAGGGATTTTGTACACTGATAAAGCAGTTTTAAAAGATGACACTGTGACTCAGGGCAGTGTAGTAGCCAATAAATTTGGGAGTAATCAAATTGAGGGAAATGCACATTTAATTTTTAATTCGAATGTGCTGCCGCACACACTTCCGCAAGGAATCACAGGAATAGAACAATATACTCAGAAAGCAAATTCGTGGAACGAAAGTTAGAGTTGCTTAACTTGAGTTCTGCATATTTATGTCATTTTGACCCCGTAGGGGGAAGAATCTAGTGAATGCGAGATCCTTCACTTCGTTCAGGATGACATGCAAAGGACTCAGGATGACAGCTAGGAAATTGAAATTTGCTGACCCCAAATTGCCTAAAAAGCCATTTGGCCTTACTCTTATTGAAATGGTGATGGTATTTTCGCTTGTTGCGCTAGTACTTGGAATCTTCGTAGTCAGGACAGCAGGTCTTAATGACCAGAAACGGATTGAAACTGCACGCGGAGATTTGCGGGCGCTTGAAACTGCTGTTCACGCTTATTACCTCAATCATAGTAATGTTTACCCGTCAGGCTCTGACTGGCAGACAAATGACCTTCAGAGTGAAAACCCTCGCGTGACTGGCCAGGTTTTGTTTGATCCGTTTGCGTCAAGCAGCGGGGAATATCTTTTTTCAACCAGTGCGAATGGTTCCTATTATGTCATTTACTCCATCGGTCCAAACCGCACGGCAAACATTACGGGAATCAATAATAACGGTCTGTTGACAGGGGTAAATGCCGATGATATTTTTGTCACAAACGGAACAAGCGCCTTCGCTTGAGCTAACTTGTAACTTGAGTTCTGCATATTTATGTCATTCTGACCCCGTAGGGGGAAGAATCTAGCGAATGCGAGATCCTCTTCGCGGAGTTTACCCTGAGCGCTAGATCCTTCACTTCGTTCAGGATGACACGCGAAGGGCTCAGGATGACAACTAAAAAGTTGAAATATGCAGAATTCAAATTATTAATCAACCAAATCCATATGCACACCAAAAATATTTTCCTTGCGATTGAGTTTTCAATCAGCCGTGTCAAGCTAGTGAAGATGAAAAAGGAAGGCCTGCGCCTTTCTTTGCTTGATGCCCGGAGTGTGGTGATTCCACGAGGTGTGAGTGAAAAAGAATTGAAAGAAGTGTGGCGCGAGGCAGTTAGACAAGTGACAACTGGTGAAGTGAATAATCGTGTCACAGTGCTGATTGGGGCGGACAGCCCGCGAAATGTTTTCACTTATTTTAATTTACCTAAGCTTCCGAAGTCAGAGCTTTTGGACACGCTCAAATGGAAAATAAAAGAGGAGCTCACTTTTCCGATTGAAGAAGCAGTTTTAGATTACCGAATTCCAAAATCATTTTCCGGCCGTAAAGATGACCTTCGCGAGACTTTGGTGAGCGTCCTGCCTCAGTCTGAAATTAATCCATTTATTGAAATGGTGAAGTCTCTTGGTTTTGAACAAGTTTATGCTGCTCAATGTATTTTTTCGATTGAGCGCCTCCCCCAAACATTTCCAGATTTTGAAAGTACCGTCCTTAGCGTCGTCGACATTGGTGAAGCAGTAACGGAAATTGCACTCTACCAAAAGGGTACGCTTCGTTTCCTTAGAAAAGTTGCTTTTGGCGGACGATTTTTAACTTCTCTGCTCACACAACCGCTTGCTGGCAGCAAAGGGACTGCGACACTTTCGTGGGCGGAAGCAGAGCGGGTGAAATCAGAAGAGCATCTTGTGCTTCCAATTGATGACAAACTTTTGCTTGGAAAAGTAGAACGTTCAAAACTCCGCGCTGTCATACGACCTGAGCTTGAGCGGCTCCTCAGTGAGCTTAAGCGTTCTTTTGAGTCATATGGAGAATCAAATGGTCATCTGGTGGAACAAATGTTTGTGACGGGTGGATCAAGCAAGCTTCAGGGGCTACGCGCTTTTCTTGAAGAGGAACTTCATATTCCGGTTAAGCGGGTAACAATTGAAAACGATTTTACTTTTGCAAGTGGACAAACAAAACCAGACTCAGATTCCTATTACCGGATGCTTGCGCTTGCCTCCGAATTTGATTTGGACGGAGCGCGCGAACGTCTTCAAGGCAATGTTCAGAGAGATCAATTGATTCGGCGTATTTTAAATGTTCCGGTTTTGATTGGATTTTTTTTGATTGTGCTCACGGCCTGCGGGTTCCTTCATTACCAGTACCGGACGCTAGACGGTGCTCGGCGCGATTTAGAACGTCAAACGGTAGGTTTAAAACCCGGCTACCAGGCAGCAAAGGACGCTCAAGCGCTTGAACAAAAATTGACGTTTGAGAAAAATTTGGAGACAGCGGCACTTTCAGAGGAACCGTTTTGGACTGAGGTGTTAAGTGAGCTTCAGGGCATTTTTCAAAAAGGAGTGACGCTTCACAGTGTGCAATATGAAGACCACAGCCTTTTGGTGGATGGCGAGGTTCAGGGGACATTTGGGAAGGACTCATTTGTAGAATTTGCAAGAGCAGCCCAAGGACCCATTTTCCACACCGCCGCACTTGTTCGTGCCGAACCAAACGGAGACGCAACCAATTTTACAATCCGTCTTGAAATGAGTTAATTTTTTTTAGCTGTCATCCTGAACGACACGTCTTGCGAGTGCGCAAAAGCGCGAGTGAAGGATCTCGCATTCACTAGATTCTTCCCCCTACGGGGTCAGAATGACATCAATATGCAGAAATCAGGTTAATTGAAACAAATGATAAATCAATCCCCAAATTTTAATTTGGTTCGACTCGCAGCCGCTTTGGTGTCGGTGCTTTTTAGCCTCGCACTTATTCTTTTTTTTGTGCATCGGGTGGACGAAGCCAAAACAAAGCTTCGCAAAGAAAAAGAAATCCTCACAGGCTACCGTTCTGTCGTGCAAAAGTTAAGTTCAGTCAATAAAAAGAAATTGGATGAGGAACATTCGCGTCTTGCGAAGCGCCTTGCGCCGGAAGACAATCATTCATTATTGATTAGCGAGATTACCGAGTATGCTCGGAAACACGGGCTTACGCTTCGTTTTGAGAATCCACTTGAAAATGAGCGGGGAAGTATAAAAGAAAGTGAGTTGAAACCGTTTTTTGACCAGGCACCATTTCAGATGGTGCTTGAAGGGAGTTATGCTGGAATCGCGCGATTTTTGGATGATTTAAGCAGACTTCAAAATGGATTGATTCACGTAGGGCAATTTTCTATTCGTCCAAGTGAATCCCACCCGCCGCACTTAGAGCTTTCGCTTCACTCCTTTCTTTTGGTTGAAAATGTTCACGCGAGCGAGCAAAAAGTTCAAGCTCCAAAGGGGCAGGCACGCCATAAGGCAAAAAGCCGCTACGAACTTTCAAAACGAAATCCCTTTCTTAAGGTGGAGCGGTTGAGTGATAAAAAGTTGACGCTTGAAGGAATTGTTTATGACCCAAATTCACCGGTGGCATTAATGGATGGTGAGATGAAACGCGTCGGTGACCAGGTGCGCGGCGCCACGATTGTCGAGATTAAGCCTGACAGCGTCCTCTTTAAAAAAGGCGAAGAAACCCTCCGCGTCCGCCTCAAGCAAAATTAAAAGTTTTTAACCCTTAAGTTCTCAAAAAGGGAAAGTTGCTAAGAAAAGGGGTGCATGCCATTGATGCGGTTGTTTTTTATGTCATCCTGAGCCCTTCGCTGTGTCATCCTGAACGACCCTAAAGGGCTGCTGCGCGGAGTGAAGGATCTAGCGCTCAGGGTAAACTCCGCGAAGGATCTAAGTTCGCTAGATTCTTCGGCTCCGCCTCAGAATGACACACTGGATGAAGTGGGATGCACCCTAAAAAAAGATACCGCTTTCTTCGAATCAAGCTGTGGGCATAATGCCTTCAGGTAAGAACGCAATTTTTGGAGGTGAATACATGAAGAAAAAACTAATCACTCAATCGAAGGATATTCTTGGCGGCACACCAGTTTTTGCAGGCACAAGAGTTCCTGCCCGTGCTTTGTTCGACTACCTTGAGGTTGGTAGGCCTCTTGATGATTTTCTAGATGATTTTCCTGCTGTCACCAAAACTCAAGCAGTAGGTCTGATTAAACTTCTCAAAGCAAATGTTGTGAATCTCCATGAACGTGCTGCTTGACGAATGCATTCCACGGAAACTAAAACATGAATTTAAAGGGCATTCTGTTTCTACTGTCACTGAAGAGGGCTGGTCAGGAAGAAAAAATGGTGACCTGCTCCGTTTAGCGGAAAAGAAGTTTGACGTTTTTATTACCGTCGACCAAAGTTTAAGCTACCAGCAAAATATTGCCAAATTCAAAATAACCACTGTTTTGTTAGCTGCTAAAAACAATGATTTGGATACACTGAGGTCATTTATTTCTAAAGTCTGCCAAATTTTAGAATCTTCAAAAGTAACAGGTCGTATTTTTAAGGTTAAACTTTAAACATTCTCCAATTGTCGGCGGCTGCTAATAATTGGATGGTGCGGCTGAACTAACTTGACATTACCAATACGCCTTTAGATTTTCAGATTGATTTATGATTTCTTGTCAGTGTACGCCTTGACCAGTTCCATTAACTCCACAGGCACAGCCAAGATGACCGTATTTGAGGCGGTGGGTCCAAGACCATCTATTGTCTGAAGTGTCCTGAGCTGCATCGCGCCAGGACTTGCTGTCATTGTTTTGGCGGCTTCGGCAAGATTGAATGCAGCTAGCTTGTCTCCTTCAGCCTTAGTAATAGTCGCTCTCTTTTCTCGTTCAGCCGAGGCTTGGCGTGACATCATTTTCTTCAACTCTTCGGGAACATCCACATCCTGAATTTTGATGGTGACGACTTCCAAACCCCAAGCTGAACTTTCTTTCCTGACAATTTTTTCGATTTCCTCACTAATAATTTGCCGCTCTGCCAAAAGGTCGTCAAATGTCATTCCACCCACAACATCCCGCAATGCGGCCTGTGAGAATTGGCCTATTGCATAATTGTAATCCTGCACTTTGATGATTGCGGTCGAAGCATCAAGCACTTTAAAGTAAACAACACCGTTGATTGTGACCGGCACATTGTCTTTGGTAATGACTTGCTGTTTTGGAATGTCGCGGGTCAAAACTCTCATATCAACTGAGGTAGTTTGCTCGATGAATGGAATAATTAGATTAAGACCAGGACTCAAAGTGCGGCTGAAACGGCCCAAGGTAAATACAATAAACGTTTGGTACTGCTGAACAATTCGAACTGACAATGCTGCTAAAACTGCCGCAAGCGGAAGAAGAAATGTCAAAAACATGATTAACCCTCCTTCAATTAACACCAAATCGTTTAATGGTTCATATGGACAAGACCTGTTAAATTTTCGCAGTGTTTAATCATCGGCTGAGCTTCGATTAGACTTGAAAAAGGTGTGTCTGTTTAATCACAAACCCTTTATTGAGTATTTTCGATTTAAGTAAAGAAACTTACGCGTTGTACGCTTGAGAAGTACAGCTTACGGCGTTTACTATTTTGATTATTCTTACGAGTCCTTCAGCGAATATTTTTTCAGGGACGAGTAAACTGACAACAAGGTAAACGCCATCCGCAAAGTTGTAGAAATACCCCGGATGCGTGAGCACTTGGCCTGACTCAAGCAGCGCAAGCGCCCAACCTTCATCATCCAAAGTGTCCGGTAACCGAATAGGAATCACCCACCCGCCTTGCCAAGTATGAACAGTAATTTTAGCGCCCGAAATCTCTTTAACAAGACGAGCATAATTCTGGCTGACACGAAACCTGATTTCGTCTTGAATGGTGTCAACGCACTTCATCCAATCATGAAATGCGTTTTGTGCGGGTGTTGAAACTGACAAATAGGTGTCTGAGATGATTGAGAGTTTATCGAGAGCGTTCATTAGGAGCGGCTCTGGACCATTTACCACAATCCACGAGAGTTTCATTTGCGGCAGCCCTAGCACTTTTGAAATTCCGCTTAACGTAAAGGTGAGAACATCTTTAAAATCCGCGAAAGTATTTTTCCGGTAAGAAGGTTCAAGACCAAAATCAAGGAACACTTCATCGACAATCAGCGCCAAATTTTTTTGCGTGAGCCAATCAGCAAGGTTTTGACGTTCTGAAGAATGGAAATAGTTTCCAGTTGGATTATTGGGATGTATAAAAAGCATTCCACGAGTGCGATTTGTTGCCAAGGCATTCATATTGTCCAAATCAATTCGCCAATCGTTTTGGGCTTGTAATTCGTAGCGCTTGATTGCAACATCGTTAAAATGAGCCAGGTCATCAAGCAGCGGGTAGCTTGGCGCAGGAGCGAGCAGTTCGTCACCAGAGTTCATGAGTAATTTAAAAATAAATGTGTACGCTTCGCTTGTATTCGCTGTCAAAATAATTTGGTCGGGCTTAAGTGGAACTCCCTTATTTGCATAGTAGTTTATGATTTCCTGTCTGGCTTTGAGAAGGCCGAGTGGGTCTGGCTCATAAGTTAAGTTGGCATGATTTTGAAATGCTTCCAGAAGATTTTGGTCTAAGTATTTAAACGACGACTGGGTGGGATTTGAGATGGTTAGGTCGAGAATCGTAATTCCTTTTCGGATTAACTTCTCTTTTTTAAGCGTGAGCGGATTGGTCTGAGTTTCAATGGATTTCAAGCGGTCTGAAAACGGAAACGGTTTAAGTGGATGTTTGAGCATGTGATTGTTTTGATTTAATTAGTTTTATTAAAAACAGCGACATGGTATCACAGGAAACACTGATTTGACAGGAGTGGGGAAAGCGGGGGTGCATCCCACTTGATGCAGTTGTTTTTCATGTCATCCTGAGCCCTTCGCTGTGTCATCCTGAACGACACGTCTTGCGAGTGCGCAAAAGCGCGAGTGAAGGATCTAGCGCTCAGGGTAAACTCCGCGAAGGATCTAAGTTCGCTAGATTCTTCGGCTCCGTCTCAGAATGACACACTGGATGAAGTGGTATACACCCAGAAAGCGGAGAACGGCGTCGCAAGAAATCAAGCCTTACCATAGGAAAGAATACCTCCCCCTTGAATATGCTGTAATAATTGACTACAATTGTGGTACTTATGACAACAATCCCGTTTTACCTGTACCTGAAGCGAGAGACTTTAAAGGGGAGACTCCTCACTTATTTTTTTACACATCCCCAGCAAAGCCATCACTTGCGCGAACTTGCGTCCATTCTGCATGTCGATGCGAGCAATTTAAGCCGTGACCTCAAGCTCCTGCTTGAAGAAGGTATTTTTCGTTCAGAGGTGCGTGGAAACCTGAAAATTTTCTCACTTAATCCCAATTATTCGCTTTACCAGGAATTAAAGTCGGCTACTCAGAAAAGCGTTTTGCCCGCAATGGGAAAAGGCACGGAAAAAAAAGCAAATGTTTATGTGATTGCAGGCCCAAATGGTGCCGGAAAAACAACTTTTGCACGAACCTTTCTCCCCACATTTATTGGACTTAAAACATTCATCAATGCTGATTTGATTGCGAGCGGCATTGCGCCGCTTGATGCGCAAGGTGCAGCACTTCGAGCGGGGAAGCTGCTTTTGAGTGAGATTGAAACCGCACTTAAGAGCGGAAAGGACTTTTCATTTGAAACAACACTTTCTGGAAAGAGCTATGTCCATTGGTTTAAGCGGCTGATTGAAAGTGGTTACGCCATTCATGTCTTGTTTCTCTGGATTCCAAATCTCAGCTTGTCTCTGAAGCGAGTGAGTGAACGTGTGAAGCGCGGAGGGCATGACATACCTGAAGTGGTGGTGAAGCGGCGTTTTTACCGTGGCATCCAAAACTTGTTCCATCTTTACCAACCATTTCTCTCAAGCTGGGCGGTTTATGATAATTCAAGCGTATTGCCAGAGTTGATTACTTATTGTTTGGACAGTGAAACAACTATTTTAAGTCAAGATCGTTATGAGCAGGTTTTAAAAGCCGCGGGAGAGAAATAATGAAAAAACAAACCAATCAATTGCTTGCGTTTCTTGGACTTGATGCTCTAAGACAGGCGGTCAGGGAAGCTATTGAAGACCATGCACGGACGGGAGACAAAGTTGCTATTTTACGAAACGGAAAAGTGATTGAGGTGTCTGCCAAATCACTTTTGCCCAGATTTCGCAAGCAGCAAAGGAAAAAATAAGTTCCCCGCTTCTAAATTTCTAAGCAGCTTTTTGGAAGGTTTCATGAGATTTGGCGGCAAGCAGGGCAGCAGCAATCGCATCGCTATTAAGTGCAAGGAAGCCAAGCGTGCCGGACGAGAATAGGTTTTCAGAATAGCCAAGCCCCGCAAGCTTTCCCATCAGCGCAACTTTTAAGTAGTCGACTTTGATTTGCCTTATTTTTTCTGGTCTTGTTTTATTCTGAGCTGACAGTTGATTTAATTTTTCTTCAACTGCTCGTTGATATTCCTCACTCTTCAGGATTTCCGACATCAAAAGTAAAATCGTGACAAAAAGCAGCTCATTATGGAAGAGCATATTGGGGCTTAGAGGTTGCGTATGATTTTCAAGTGCAACTCCCACATAACTTTGGTTCATGGATTTTGGAAGTGTTTTTGAATCGTTAAGAAGCGCAAGTGGGACATCCGCCTCGCCATTTCTAAAAAGTTCATTAATTTCAGTCGAGAAGTCATGTCCTTTAAGCGGTATTGAGGTGACAAGCGAATTTAATTTTTCTTTTCCGATGAGCTGAGCAAGATGGGGATGGGACTCGCGGCTGGTAAAAAGTTTGGCCTTTTGTTTTTGTCCACCCAGCTCGTCAAGCAATTGTTTTAAAAATGAGTCATGTTTTCCAGCCTCTCCCAATTGAAGTGCCAGAGTGATTTCACCTTCCAGCCATTTTCGATTCTTAAGCCAATTCAGTAACCGCCCGCTTTGCACAGCCGCTAATTCAGAGAGATTGCTGATTCTGGTTAATCGATTGCTTGCGCTTTCAATTCGCTCTTTTGTAATCTTTTCAATGGTTTCAACAAATCCCTCAAAATCAGAAATCGTAAGTTCGTAAATCTGCCTGAGTTCAGCGCGGGGAAGAGGAGTCGCTTGATCTCTTGGGTCTAGGGCATTGACAATTATGTTCGCTGCCAGGGTTCGTGCTTCCTGGCGGGGGA
>JAHFHD010000055.1 GCA_023247075.1 Candidatus Omnitrophota bacterium
GCCTCAAATTCTTGCTCGAAAAGATGTCCGCCCCGAAGCGCGGACAGAGCCCTCTCCATCTGACCCCACGCGTGTAGAAAGAGTGATGGAAAGGGCGCCGACGCAAACCCTAAGTTCAGAAAGTGCCGGGTTAGAGGAAGATTCAACCCGTCCTGAAGTGCGGAGTGGAGAAAATGATTTACCTTCTGATCAGGTTTGGGTTTCTCAGAAAGTTCAAGTGAGTCAAGAGTTGGGTGTGCACGCGCGCGTTGCCGCGGAATTAGTTAAAATATATCAAAAATATGTTTCGGATACAGAGGTAAAACTTTTGGTAAAAGGCAAAGAGATTAATATTGGATCCATTATGACGCTCATGGCACAAGGAATCGTATCAGGAGATGAAGTTGAAATTCAAGTCCGAGGACCAAGAGTAAATTCTGCTCTTTCCGAAATGAAAAAAGCTTTGCTATCGGATAGCGACGAAGAGAAGAATAAGGCGGAATTCATTCAAGAGAGAATGCTTCAAAGTATTGAATATCTTCGGCAATTGCACGAAAACTATCAACGTCGTTCCCGTATCACAGAACACGATGTTAAAGAAGCGGTGATTGACCATCTTAAATCTTTAGGCAATCTTCCCCGAGGAGTGACAGTGAGGGATATTGAAGTTCATGGCCGAGACCGAAACGGTGACTGGATTGTTGGGGTCCCAGGACACTATGGCACTGTGCTTCGAAGTGAACATGTTTCGGGGGCGGCTACACCAATGAGCAACATAGGCAATAATCCGCATACGTTTCATGAGTTATATTATCAGCATCGTCGGATCTCCCGCCCCGAAGCGCGGAGCGCCGATGCAAATAATTTAAATAGAAGCGCGGAACCTATTCGCAAAGTTTCGCAGGAGGATCTATTCCGTTTTATCGTTGAGAAAAATATTCATGGACAATTAGTGCCGTCGGATCAGTGGGCAAAAACTCAGGTTGGTGACATCATGAGAATCGGTCAAACGTTTTTCACACTTCGCTATATCCCAACTAAAACAAAGCCCATGCTCGGTTTTTATATTGCTTATCGTGACGGCCAAAGCAATGAAGAAGTGGACACTTCAAAAATGAAGACGGCGAAAACTTTTTCGCCAGAAAGATGGAAATTTTTACTCACTCGATCGTTTTTTGAAAAAGCGACAAACGTCAATGATATGGAAATTTCTAGGGAAGGCGGTCTCTTCCTTGCCTTTGTCAATCACCGCCTATTTTTTGCTAATGAAGGTTCTGCGAATTCTCCAGAACTCATTATAAGAGAAGAAGCAACAGAAGAATATCATCGGGCAAAAGACATTCACCACTCAGACGATCAAGCCACCGAGATCGGCTACAAATTTCCGATTGAACGCGAACCTCAAATTCTTGCTCGAAAAGATGTCCGCCTCGAACTTCGTGGGGACAGTCCCCAAGGTACCCAAGGTACGTCGGGGAGACCGGATGGATTTAATGACGCTATGAAACGTTTTGGAATATTTTTTTTCTGGGCATTAGCTACTTCTCCCTTGTGGTTTGTAGCAGGTTTAATTCTTTATCTTGTGTTCAAAACTAGGCAACCGCACAATGTTTATCGTGTTAATCCATCTGAATTTACATCAACACGTATTCACCGCATTTTTCAAGATTACCCAGGGTTTAGTAAAACTCATAAACCAAGTTCAGGGATGGTCGGATTTGGCGGTTCCGTAAGCCATGAAGGGGTTGTGGCAACATTATCAGGGCACGGACGATCTGATTTTTTCATTGCCGCAGTTATGAATGCTTTAGGAGATGGAGGTCAATTTGAGCAAGTTGGAGAAATTTCGGTTGAGCCCCAAGACCTAGGAACAGGCACAGGTGAACAAACGCAAGTTCAGTTGAGCGTAGCCGCAATGCTTCAAGACCAAACCATGAATCTTTTGTCCCTCGTGAATGGGAAGATTGAATCTATTGAAGCTAGCGGAGGCAAGCTTGTCGTTGACCCATCTGGTTTACTAACAGCGAAAGAAAAAAGTGAAGGATCGCAGGTTACTTATGTGATTAAAAGAACAAGACAAAATGCCGCGATTCAAACGAGCCAGCCTTTAACGGCGTGGCTGTCGAGTGAATTCGAAAACATGCCCCCCTATATCCGGGATGTCTTAGAAAGCTCACAGCATTTATCCGATACAGAAAGAGCGGAAGTTGTAGCAAGAGTGTTACGTCTTTATTTTCAATATTCGAAAGAAACTTCAGTTGACCTTATGGTTGGTAATTGGATGCAGTTTCTTGATGATGTTGTAGGACGTGGAAACATTTTCTACACTGACTGTGATGTTTTGAGTCTTTATGCATATATTTTTAGCCGTTATTTAAGGATTCCCACCGTTTATGCCATCGGTTTTTTAAATCAAAACAATGATTCATTATTAACAACTGACGAAGCACACGCATTGTTAATCATGAAGGTACACGGAAATTGGAGCGTGTTTGATCCTTCAGCAATTGTGGAAAGAGCATCAGGATTTGATCGAGATGAGCTTGCCCAAAGGGCTGTGGTCTCGTCCGGCGTAGCAGCTATTCCCTTAAGGTTCTCTTGGTACGGCGCAGATCATACGATTAATCCGGAGGCATTTGTTTGGCCAAGATTGGAACAGTTAGTCGCAGGTTTTGATGAAATACCCACTCGTGCGACGTTGTTATTTTTAGAAGATATTCTGAAGCAAAAGAATTTGCCGGGCGGTCTGTATGAAAATGCTGCTCGGGCGATCCAACACATCGCTGTCACACAACCCGAGTTGCTTCAAGCAGAAACAGTCGTTCATTTAGAAAACATCATGAATCGAGACGACTGGGGCACTGATGCCTATCGTGAACCTTTTGATCTAGAGCATATCGCTCGTTTAGATCCATCCTTAATTCGTGAAGGTGTTCGCGTTGGTTTGAATCGTTACTTTTTCTTCCACTTTGACGGACCTGTTGGTTATTTAAGTATGGAGAAGGCGTTAGCTGCCATTGCGATGAAAAGGGAAGATCTCATTCGGAGGTCAACATCTTCAACTTTAGTGAGCGCACTGAAGCGAGGTTTTCATTCATCGGAATTACTTGAAGCGATAGAGCAAATCTTTAGAGTGCATAGAGATTGGATAGAAGAGTCCTCATTTATTTTAGACGTTATAAAGACTCTGACGGATTTTCACGCAAGCACCTTTGACGTTAGTTCTGCAGGCAGATTACTAAAAACAATTTCGGAAATTGGGCCAGAATTTATTACAGACCCAATTTTTCGCAGACTGGAAAGGGAGCTTACAAGAAATGTTCACGCTTCTGTTGGTCAGATTATCCTTGAAGTGCTTGAGAAGAAATCGCCAGGCTACGTTCAGTCAAAACTTTCTGAGTTTGAGTCAGCGCTGCAAACAGAAATTACCTATGATGAATACAGCCGTAGGACACAGAGTTTTGACGACAAGATAAAAGCAATCAAAGACACTGTTAGCATACTCTACATTGTGATCGATACATTTCCTCAGCTTCTGCGTTCTCAGACAATGACGGCAATTGAAACTTTCGCACACCATATTTCGGTAGGAGCAGCGTTTTATTACGATTCAATGCGTTATCGCGATTCTTGGAACTCATCTGATCTTGGCAGACTTTTCTTTAAGATTGCTAGGTCGAGACCGGATTTAGTATCTGAATCTTCGATCCAAATTATTGTAGAAGTGATATCGGATAAACTGGGGGTCTACTCGCATGATTATAATATTCAGTTATTTCAAAAAATTGTGGAAGGGGTATCGCCAGATTTAATGAATGTAGTGGTGGACCGTGTCAATGAAGCAATAAAGAAACCAGTTTCGCAATCAGGTCTTCTAATAGTTTGCAATATGCTTAAAATCATTTCAAATGAACAATCCGATTTAATTAAAGAGTCTACAATAAGTTCCCTGAGAGATGCAGTGATGATTACGGGCTATAATAGCGACTTTTACACACCCAAAACAGAACCCGCTATGAACAACAAAGAGTTTGTGGAGATTTTTAATACTATTGTTAATAGCAAAAAAAATCAAGAAAACGAACCCGGGGAAAAGAAGGGCAAGAAAAAACAAGGGCACGAAAATAACCCAAAAGGATTCGATTCCAAATTTCAACCTGATCAACAGGATGAGCATCAGCCTTCTTCCCGCCCTGAAGCGCGCTCGACAGGCTCAAGGTTTCATTCCGAGCGAGATCTTCAAGGCCGGCGTCGAAGGGCTGAGGTGCGAACAAACAGCGCCGCTTCCGAAAGTGCGAACTTGGAGTTGCTAATGTTGTTGCAAGGACAATCAGACCAAGAAGGTATTTCTCAAGCAAGAGGAAACACCGCTGCTTTTTTAGGATGGTTGTTAAATCAGGGAATGGATGCAGAAAATTTGGCCTGGGAGCTAGGCCGCGGGGGAACGGATCTTTCATTTCAAATGAAACGTCTCCCTTATTACCTAAATCTCTATCCGCGTCATTATGCCCAGAGCTTTGCTTTTGGGGGAGCGTGGGCATTTGGGATCCAGAGGAAGGTAATATGGGATCAGGAAATAGTTGAGACATTAGAGTCTTTAAAATTGGCCCGTGAACAGTTCCGTCAAGCGATTCTTCTGATACCTTTGGATTGGGGGAATCCAAAAACAATTTCTGATTTACAACAAATTGGTACGAGAGGCTCTTTCGATCAAATTGACGGGACTCAGCAAGTGGGATTTATTTATCTTAGAATTTTTCAAATACTCACTACCGCAATCCAAGATTTAGGAGATTTAGAAAAAAATTCAGAGGCGACTTATCAAGAAGCGGTTAATCAAGGCAATCTGAACCAATTGCTCCAAATTGTTACAAAGCATAACAACCAGCTGCAGGACCTGTTAGAAGTCAGTTTTTTTGCTAATGTTAATCAGAGGATGGAGCGTTTCAAACAACTTACAAAAGAAGCGAACGATACTGTCTTAAAAATATTGAATAAACTGTCCCGCCACCAAAAATTCGGTTCGCTCCCCTCGGGGCAGGTTCGCGACTCGGAAGGTTTTACGAGCCGCCCAGAGGCGCGGGCGAGTAATGAGCAAGCGGAATCTGCCGCTGAGACAAGCGAGAATGGAGATCAATTTGATTTGATGGAAGACCCTGCGGAAACTGAATTTGAATATATCAAAATGCAAGACATTGACAGCATTATAAAAACGTGGGATGCAGTTGCTAAATTAAAGCTTGCTTTCGAACATTTGGAAGTGAAAACAATGTTGTCAACCTCAGAGTTTCTCATACTTGAGCAGCTGTACATGCGGCGAATTGTTAGTGGAAAGCTCTTTATGAGGGGGGATGGGCAAGGCAATCGTGTCCATCAAATTGTGAATTCAGCCTTACAGAAGTTACGCATTCATTATCAAAACTTGAGTGAAATTTCTTATAACCTTGAATCTGCGGTGCGCGTCAGAGGGTTTTCCCAAACCGCGAGAAGAATTGTCCACAAAGTTGCTTATCCGGGAGCCGGAGCGAGAGCCGATCAAGTTTCTCTTAGAGACTTTGAACGGTTTTTGGCGAAGGCTTGGGATCCTCGAACATCCGGCATTCATCGCGAAGTTAAGAAAGCGATCCTTGCGATATTCAGGAAGAAATTTATGACGGCAAATTTCGGCGCTTCTGAGCCGAGGCCTACAAGGAGGTTGTTTGGGCGTTTATCGCCTGAGATGGTTGAAGAGATGATGACCCATACAAAAATGGCTTTCGATGAGATTGAGCGTGTTGCAAGAAACTTTGGTTCAGAGGAATTGGCAAGATTGACAACGGGTGCGAATCAACTGGAGAACCGGGTTCAGCAAACTCTAACCGATCTCAAATATAAGGAAGTGAAAGAATGGTTTGCGGAGCAAAGGCAAATTAGAAAAGCTCAGAATGAGAAAGCGCATCGGATTTCGGAGGAACGAGCGAAGCGGCAAGATGTTATCGACGCCGCTGAGAGAGAATGGCACAACGCAAGTGTGAGAGTTGTTGATCAACTCATTGAGATTTTTCCTGGAGGGGATAAAACGATTGTGAATAGACCGAACCGTGAGGATCAGCAGAATTGGACACTATCATTGCACACTCAATTTGGAGGCGAAGTGTATCAACAGGATATTAAGAGACTGAGAACTTTGGGTGAGCTGAAAGCATTTATGGCACAGCAGCCAAACGCTGTGATTACACAAGTAGCTTCCGCAGACTTCGGCGGATCGCACACGAGAAGAGGCCTTTTCATTATGATTAAGGAATTGTCATATGCAGTTCAACGTTTGAACCAGCACGCACCAAAGGAGTGGAAAGGAATTTCAGACTTCTCCTATTTATTTGAGGCAGGTCTTTTAATGGCAAAAGCGTTCGTCCGCTTTTATGTTAATCCGGAAAAAATAGATGAAGCTGCGCTAATAAAAATGCGCGAACAGTTTCATGCTTTGGAAAGGAAATTATATCGTGGTCCACACTTTACACTTCATACACTAAGTTCTAAAGAGCAGCAGGCTGCGAGCGAACTCAGTCAGTTAATCGAAGCCGTACCTCAGCAGATGATCGCGGAGCCCGAGTTGCCGAGTTCTCACGCCGAAGCGCGGACATCAGTAAGTATCTTATATTGGGGCAAGTATAGAGTCGCAGTCGAAATTGGTCAAAATGATCTCAGTTTTGAAATCAATTCTGAACGCGTTCCTGGACCGCTCAAAGGAGTAGCAAAGCGTTTTACAATTAACCAAACAGGAGAAGTTAAATTAACTCAAAACAATATGGATGTGAAACTTGGCGTTACAGAAGAAGCGATCGGCGGTCAATTGCTTCTTTTAAGTGATGCATTTTGGAAGTCAGGACACCTACTTTTGCAGGAATTCGCTACTCGCCTATGGGCCACACTTGTGACTGTCGGACCTTCCTCAACCAACTACCAAAAAACTACAATACAAGGTGATAGAATCAGCTGGACAGTAAATCTAAGAACTTCTCAGATTTCGAATTACAAAATCGAACCAATTGCTCGTATTAAGCACACGCCAGAAACAATTCCAGGTGTAATCAGCAGAAAAATTGTCCAAACGCCGTTCAGTCCTGAAACACTCGAAGCTAAGGCGCCTAAGATGACTCAGGCTCAATTCGCTGTTGAGATTCCTTCAACAGAAGAAGTTGTGCAATCTTTGAAACCGCACAGAAGGCCGGCTGCTGTTACAGATGTCGACGGTAAATCTATCGAGCTAATTAATTCTGACATTTTAGCAGGTTATCGGAAGGGTGTGATTAATGCACAAAGGGAATCAGGAACAATAAATTTTGTTGTGCCAAATAGTTCACTTGCGGCTCAGCTTCGAAAAGCCACTGAAGCCATAAAAAATATGCAGACAGGAAGTGAAACCATTCCTGTAATCCAAAATGGAACTCAAGTAGAAATGCCTCTTGATGCCGATTTTATCAGTCGCCTGTTAGATGGATCAATTACGCTTAGTTCGGTGTCGGAACAGGAAACGCAGGTCGCGGTTACGCCGACTTCGGTGACGCAAAAAACCGAAGTAGTTGTGGAAGAAGAAGCTTTAAAAATTGTAAATAAGATCATTCCAGATCCCCAAAATATCGATCCATCTAGTATTCGATTGTTTGGCGTACAGCCAGAATCATTTATCGCAAACCTTGCTTTTAGAGTTAGAGTGGAGAGAATTACGGAACATGATTGGGTACTCATTGGGTTCTGTCCAGGGCATTCAGGTATTGTCTCTGATGGCACTTCATTCAAAGGGGACCTTGAAACCGGATTGAAGATTAAATATGCAGCAGTACAGAAAATAAGGGGCATCATGAGCGCCGCAGTTCAAGCCTCCCGCCTCGAAGCGCGGAGCGTTGGAGAACTTTTGTCATTAGAGGAGCAGGCAAAACTCATTTTGAAGAAGGTGATGCTTAAGGACGCAAATATCGAGGCGGCTGGAAAAAAATGGCTTGGTCAAGAGGTTAAAGCAAGCGAACGTGTAGAAATTAATGCCGGCGATATTATTCGAATGGGCCGGATGTATTTAATGGTTTTGAGTATTCCTGATGCAAAGGACAAGCTTGCATCTATTTTGATTGGCTTCAAAAGAAGTGAAACCAATATGAAATTTGGACAACCAAACGATGTTCTTTTGGATGAGGGAAACAGCCTTTTGCTTAACAGGCCTTTTTTTAAATCACAGACTGCCGATCAAGATTTCGCTGGATATAGCGACCCGTACATTTCGAGGAATTCGCTTGTTCAATTGGTTTTAGCTCAAAGCGGAACAAAAAGCAGCTTCCTCTTGGTCAATAATGGAGGCTCGCTGAATAATCCTTATTTGATTATTAAAGAGGAAGCCTTAAATATTTTTTCAGGTCAGTTTAGCAGAGCAAGCCACGGAAGCTCTGCTGCAGCCATGATCGATGAATGGATCAATGGAATCGGCCATAAACATTCTGAATTGCGGAATCAAAGTGAGAGTACAATTCCAGAGAGCAAGTTTATGGCGGGTATCGAGTTCGAGGATGAGCGCAAATCATTTTTCCGAGGTGAGCTGCGAAAAACAGAATATTTTACTGTTCGGGCAAAGGCCGAAAATCAGGGAGAAAGACCTAGGCAAGAAGATGTGTCTGAGATTTTTATTTTAAAGGATCCAGCGCGACCTGACTTGGCGATCGAGGTATTCGTGGTTTCAGACGGCATGGGCGGAAATATGGCGGCGGGGGATGTGGCTTCGAGAAGCGTTATCGAAACATTTAGAGAACGTCTTAATGCAACACACTTTCGAGAGGATATGACTCGTGACGAGTTTACTTTCATTATTCAAGCAATTGTTAATTCGGTCCCCGAAAGAATGCAAAGCAATTACCTAAAAACGGCATATACGACCGACCGTGTAATAAAAAGCCGCAAGACACCGCAAATGGGTGCGGCGCTTTTGGTGGCCGTAAGAGTGGGGAATAAATTATTCAGCGCCCATTTAGGAGATTCTTCGCTTTATCAAATGAATAGAATCAGCGGACACGTTAAAGTAAAAACCTTGGAACACACTTTGTTTGTTGAGTCGAAACCTACAGACGGCCGGTTAACCGGGCCTGCCCCGCGCAGGAGGACGTTAACCAAAGGCATTTTTGGACATGGATCCACTGAAGAGTCAACCATTGATCCAGCAACGGACGTGCATATTTTTGATATTACGGGTGAAGAATTTTTTTTGTTGGCTACCGATGGATTCACGGATCGGCTGCAGGTGGCCGCTGACCAGCGCGGACTCATGGTCCACGAATTTCTTCCGCTGTTCTATCAAAAACTCGGAGGACAGAAAATTGCGGCTGAGCAGTTAGCAGCAATTTTTTTAAATGAAGCGCTTGATATTCGTAAGGAAGGGGATAACGTTACCGTTTTAACGATCAAACCGTTCCCAAAAATGAGTTTGAAGTCGCTGCGCCAAATCTTGGAAAGCGTTATCGAACGCACTGCAAGAATGATAACCGAAGGGGCAAATTTATTGGAATATGCTGAAGTAGTTGAGGCAGGGAAACAAGCGCTGGTGCGGTCACGGGATATTATTCAAACGGCTGAAGGGTCTGTCATGATTTTATATTCTAAGACTCCGGGGAAAGAGAGGAGCCGCATGATACTGAAACCCCGCACGCGAATGGATGAAATTGATATTGAACGTTTTGCGCCGGGACCATTTCGTGATGGAGTGACGTTGACTTTGGATGAAAAGACGGGAAATTTTATTCTGCATAATGACGGAGCTGCGGTGAATCCGGGTATCGTTCGGTTTCAAAGAGCTCTTGATATAACATTAGAGGGTAGAGACAAAGAAACAAGTGATGTTTCTGGGGGCGCTGCCATTTCCAATCGAGAGGAAAAGTTTGCTCCTTTTAAAGAGTCAGAGGCGCAGCTTAATGGTGTGATTGCATCGTTGCAAAAGGTCAAGTATTCCATTAAAGAACTAAATACAACGAACTATTCCCTAGATTTACCGGAAGGCATGATCGGGGTATTTTCAGCCGTAAAAGCGATTTACAACCAAATATCAGAATTCAATCAAAAACGCTACGAGTTGCTTCCAAAGTGGGCAAATGTTAGAAGTCACATTCATACGTTGTCTGTGGCAGATAGCAGAGGGCTTCTTGAAATCTATCGAAGTCAAATCGGGCAGGCTTTTTTTCGGGCGCATAGAATTGATTCATTAGAGAAGTTATTTGGTGTGAGGTGGGTCTTTTATGAAAACCATTTTAAGAAAGTTTTGCAGCAGGCGGAAACAAGCGTGACTCTTTACAGAATGTTGCTTACACGAGCATTGCTTGTGTATTTTGCAAATAGTGGAAAGGATGGCCAAATTCCATTTTTAGAATCCGAAATGCGTCGGTTCAGCGAACTCGCGGGAATTGCGAGCGAATATACAAACCACATTGCAGTTCGTTCAAATGGATTGGTCGATGATTTAGCAGAAAATCGAGAGAACTTGATTCAAGCGCTTGAACATTATCAAACGCTTTCCTCTTCGCTCGCGGACCTTACCGCAGCATTTAATCTGTGGGAAAGTCAAAGTGACTTAGAACATGACTTACTTAAAACAATTTCTGAAATTTTGGCGGACCAGATACGACCGGCACGCGTCATTCTTGATCAAAAAGGAATCATTTTGGCCGAGAGGCTGCTGGGCTCTGTTGACTCGGGCAGAGCCGCATCCATTCTCAAGTTTCCGAAAGAGGGTTTCGTTGGGGAACAGGTGAAGCAATTTCTAACTGCATATTATAAGGCTGCAAAGCTTCCTGCCGGAATCAAATCCATTCGGATTCAATTGGGAAATGTGGAGTCACAGCTCAGGGGAGAAATATTTTTTAAGTTCCAATTTGGATGGTTTCAACAGGCGGTGGCTAAGGCGCAATTGACGGAGGCAGACTTTAATAAAGCAGTCCATCAGTTTTTGATGGATACGAAAATCACCAGTGATTCTCATGGTCGAATTGTGAATGTTTCATTTCCTGATTTTGCGGGCATTCATCAAAAAGTAGAGAGTCAAATCAAGAAACAAAGTTTCTTCCGCTTTGAACTGAGAAACCTGGAGCAGGAGGTGGTTCAGGACAGCACAATAGCTTTAAATGCGGCCGAAGTTGGCGGTTTTTTCGCGCGGAGAATTATCAATCGATTGGGTTTTCATAGTGGGATGGATCCAAGAGAGGATTTTTCAATTGAGGACGTCGCACGATATTTGAATGCGCATTCTGACATTGATGGAGCGCTTGATGAAATTATCGAAAATATTGCCTCAGAGGTGAATCGAATGCTGGGCGAGTTGGAAAAGGAGGCGAGCGCGGGTGGTTATCGTTTTGTCCGAGTTATTCAAGGGCCGTTTCGTCAATATTCTCAAGTGCGGGAAAGCGATTACAAGGTCACGGTTCAGGATTTGCACCGAGCAATTTTGACGGCGGCTGAATTTCCGTGGTTAAATTTGGCGCCTGAGGAAAAAGCGGTGCTCACTCGATTGTTGAATTCAATGTCCCAAGCATTTCAGGCGGTTGATCAGGATGGCAAGGTGCCGCAGCTAAGGGCATACACGGTTCGCGATCTTGAGCGTGCCAAAAAAATTGTGTTCCTGATGAAAAAATACTTGCGCGGTATTAAGGTAGAATTTCAAATTCCAAGGGCAGCCCTTCAGACAAGCAATCAGTCCCGCCTCGAAAGTTTGGACATCTTCTCGGAAGCCGCACGTCCCTTGGTGGCCGTGCTTGGAATCATTCTTCACCTTGTAGAACCGGATTATTCGGCCGTGGTCGAGAAAACGATACGCGGGCGCGGCCCTTATCTGGGAAATCGCATTCGCGTGTCGAACGAGTCTGAACGCGGCGCCGATATTTATGTGACGGATCAGTTGGATCAAATCATCGCTGCAGGCGGCGATCTCACCTTGGTAGCAACTGATGAATGTATGAATGGAAAGAGATTTGACTATCCCAATGACCCGGAGCTTCTTGCAAAGCTTCTCTTTTCAATCCTCGCGCATTTAAATCATCTTGGCCACGGAGATTTGCTCGGCGATTTTTTTGGGAAGGAAGGAAACGTGTACCGATTTGAAGATCCGTCCGTTCTGAACGGGCTTAAACTCGTGCTCTACTTAATTGCGATTGAAGCCCGTGCGCAAATTACAACTCAAGCCGCCGCATAGTGTTTGTTTAGCGTTTTGAAGCGCTTCACAAACTATGTCATTCTGAAGGAGCCCCGTAATTTATTCTGCGGGGCGAACTGAAGAATCTGGCAAATCTAGATCCTTCACGGAGTTTACCCTGAGCGCTAGATCCTTCACTTCGTTCAGGATGACAAGCGAAGGGTTCAGGATGACAAGCCTGTTATGAACTTCAATGGGCTAAACAAACACGCCGCATAAGCACCCTTCAGCTTTAAAAATTGCGCGAGAAAGTATTTTGCCCTCTCTGATTCATTTTGATACTATTTTCGCAGGATGACGAAAATTGCAGCGCAATTACTGCTCACGCTTTTATCCAGTATTCTATTCGCCTTAGCGCAGCCGCGGGTGGACGCGGGCTGGCTCGCGTGGATTTTCATACTACCGCTCTTGTTTGCGCTTCGTAGCGGTTCTCCCAAAAGAGGGCTCTTCCTCGGCTGGTTTTTTGGAATTGCGGCAACTCTTTTCAGCGCGCATTGGCTACGATATTTTTCCCCGATTGCACTCGTATTGATGAGTCTTTACGTTTCTCTCTTTTCTGCTTTATTTGGCTGGGGGACCGCGAAGGTTTATCAAAGTCGAAGCGCCGGCAAATTGCCGTTTGCGCCGCTTTTTTTAATTCCTGCGCTTTGGGTAATTTACGAATACCTTCGCTCAACCGTGTTCGCCGGCTTCGGCTGGATGATTCTGGGATACACTCAGTATCAGTGGCTCTCACTCATTCAAATTGCGGACGTGACAGGCGCTTACGGGATTTCTTACGTGATGATTCTAACGAGCGCCGGGTTGTTGGAGTTTTTAGTAACCGTTCAGCCGCCCGGCTGTCGTCCTGAGGATGCGTTCCAAGCGAAGACGAAGGATCTGGCGAACCCTAGATCCTTCGGCCGTTTCTTAGGACGCTGGCCTCAGGATGACAGGGTACGTGAACGGTTGCAGTTTTTATTTACGATTCGACAACAGGGCGGGTTTGAGTCAAGGACATTACTTTTTTTAATCCTTCCGCTTGCGATATTGGGCGCAACGCTTCTTTACGGTTCACTTCGGATTCGCCATTTTGAACAGCCGACAACTTACCTTAACATTTCGGCGGTTCAGGGAAATATTCCCCAAGCAATTAAATGGGACGAGAAATATCGGGAGGAAATTCTGAAGCAATATGAGAAGCTGACGCTTGAAGCTGCTCAGAATGAACCGGATTTGATCGTGTGGCCGGAAACTTCGCTTCCGGGTTATTTGGAGGACAAAGAAATTCTAGCGCGCGTGAAGATGCTCGCCAAAAAAATAGCGAGCCCCATTTTGTTTGGAAGTCCGCGAAGAGAAGCTGCGGCTGACGCAGGTACTCGTTACTTTAACAGCGCCGTGCTTTTAAACCGCGAAGGTGGGCAGGACGAGAAACATGACAAACTCAATTTGGTTCCGTTGACGGAACTCCTGCCGGGCAACTTCAATATTTACTTAATTCGAGACATCGTGCCGAGAGATTTACCGCCTCAAACACCGGGAGAACGACTCACGATCTTTCACATTCAAGAGGTTCCGTTCGGAGTCACGGTTTGCTTCGAAAGCGCGATTCCTAACCTAACCCGTCGGTTTATCCGCGGCGGTGCAAAATTTATGGTCAATCTTAACAACAACGCTTTCTTCGGCAATTCAGGAGCGCCTTATATGCACACACAGGCAACGGTATTTCGCGCTGTAGAAAATAAAATTCCTTATGTTCAGGTTTCCAACACAGGGGTTTCTGCATTCATTAGTTCAGTCGGAAGGATTGGAGCAAAGGTGAAGGATTTGTCCGGCAGAGACATCTTTATTGAAGGACACCGCACGAGTCGGGTTGGCATTTCAGACGGAAATCCGACTTTCTACACTCACTTTGGCGATGTGTTTGCGTGGCTTTGTTCGGTCATCACGATCGCTTGGCTGCTTTCCCATCGCCGCAGCGCACCCGCATTACCGCGAGCGAACTAAACAGCAGTTTGTTTTAAGAATTCATTCAACGTGATAATTTGCATTGGTAGAAGCATCTATTTTCCCGTTGACGGAGAGAGAAATGTCATCGGTATTTTTTTGGACGGAAACAATACTGCTCACCCAGAGCTATTGCATCTTAAGCACCAATAGATCAAATAGAATAAGAAATTCCCCACCATTCTTTCCGAATAAAGAAAAGAGCGAAAAGAACGAAAGTGATTTTATCAGCTATTTCAGCATCATTTGAGATCTAAGGTGTTGAGAATGGCCTTTACTGGACTGCTTTCTGAAAGGACGAGCGTCAAATCCGTAAGGGCATGCGGCTCAAAATTTTATGCTCCTCCAGCGTGTTTGTTTAGCGTTTTGAAGCGCTTCACAAACTATGTCATTCTGAAGGAGCCCCGTAAATTTATTCTGCGGGGCAAACTGAAGAATCTGGCGAATCT
>JAHFHD010000137.1 GCA_023247075.1 Candidatus Omnitrophota bacterium
TATCACTTGTGAGTTAAAGGGAGGTTGCAATTCTTGGCCTTATTGAGTATAAACTCTGACTTTTTCATGCGAGTCAGCTTCGACATCCTCAAATTCTGTAAGAGGTGAGATTAAAAAAGTGGAGAATTGCCAAACCGCATCTTCCTCAGGCAATTTGCAACCGTAGTCGATGGACAAATTTTGTCTGTTTTGAAGCGGTGTCCAGTCCACTGGCTTTGAGACAAATGGGCCTAAAAATGGTTTCACAATTTTCAAGATTGGCTCATGCGGGAGGTCATCTGGAACGCAGACCCCGTGGTCTGGATTTTCAAGAATCCACATGGCAGCTGCCACTGCTGAGACCGCGACTTGCAGAGTTGTTGCATTTTGATGAGGAACAAGCTTGCGCGCTTCCTTAATGTCAAGTAGGCTTCCAATCCACCAGGATTTAAAATCATGGCCCATGAGCAAGCAACCAAGCTCGTCCCGGCCACTTGTGATTTCATCATTCATAATTCGCTTTTGATCTTGAAGGACATATTGCCTCATTTCAAGTTCGTGAAGCGAATTGATTGCAGCGTCACAAGGGCAATAAGCATAATACACAGTGGGCCGGTAAATGGCTTTGTCATTTTCCCAAACAGTGAGGCGGTCTGAAATGCTGAATGCTTCTCCGTGGCGAATGACCATTCCAATAATTTCTCCGCAAGGTACCCACGAGCGAACCCACGTACTCATTCCTTTGCTGGTCAGACAAATTTGATTTTTGGGCCCATTTTTGTGAAACATAGCACCTTTAGGCGCTTTACGCTCGTGAGTGCCCCAGCCCAATTCAGAAGGAGCGACTCCTTCTTCATAAAGGCCGGCAATGCTCCAGGTGTTGACAAATTCATTTACTTCTTTTGGTTGACGAGTAATTTGTGTGTCGCGCTCACTGACATGAATGGTTTTGACTCCTTCTAACATTGCCAGTTTCGCAAAGTCATTTATCTTCAGCGCTTGTTTCAAATCCTGGGCGCGCAGGTCTTTTGGTTTTTTGTCTAAAATTAATCGCGCAATTTCTTGAAGCGCTTGCTTGGTCAAATGAGAAACAAGTCCGGGGTTTGCACCATGATCTACGACCGCAGTCGCCCCCCTTTGTTTTTTCCAAGCACGAATCATCTTGCGCATAACCATATGCCGCGCGTAAAGGGTAAATTCTGTGGGATGGCGATTGTCGAGCCCTTTGTAAGGCTCCCAGAGCTCAATGGACGTATTGAGGTAATGCACTCCCTTGATGTGGCACCATTCAAGCAGGGCGCAGGTGTCAATGTCCCAAGCGAGATCCAAAATCAAATCTCCGGCGCCGACATATTCAGAAAGAAGAGATTTGTAATTTTCTTTGGTGATTTTTCGAATGGCGTAATGAACGCCGCGCTCAAGCGCTGGGCGAACACGACTCCGATTGTCAACAAAATCCATGATGGTGACATTTTGAGGCGGGATGCGAATTAATTTGAGAATCAAAGGAACCGCGCACTGCGAAACAGAACCGCAGCCAATCACCAGAATTTTTCCATCAAACTTCAACAGGGGTACCTCCTCAATCAACTTTCAATTTTTTTCATTCTAACAAAAAATTTTTTTACCGCAAAGGAAAAATCCTGTTTTGTTCAAAAAAATTCGTTTTGTTCAAATCGTTCAAATCAAAAAATAGGTCGAAATACGGTAACTGTTTAGCCCATTGAAGTTCATAACAGGCTTGTCATCCTGAACGCAGTGAAGGATCTAGATTCGCCAGATTCTTCAGTTCGCCCCGCACCCCGCAGAATAAATTTACGGGGCTCCTTCAGAATGACATAGTTTGTGAAGCGCTTCAAAACGCTAAACAAACACGAAATACGCACTGAAATTAGGCGAAAAAATAAATGTGTGATTGATTCAATGCGTGGTACACTAATCAACTAATTAGGCCGCAAGCAAAAAAATTCCTCAAGAAACAAGGAAAATATAGCGTTAATAAAGCGAGGGCAACTAACGTGAAATCAAACTTTGTAATCAATTGGCGAAATTGCGCTTTCTTTTTCACCACCACTGTTTTGGGGGTGGTTGGCGGCCCTATTTATATATGGAAGCACGGGCTCACAGCCGTAGACGTCACCATGTTTCTTGTTTGGACGGTATTTACCGGTATGTCTATTACCGTAGGTTATCACCGCCTGTGTGCGCACCGGTCATTTAAGGCACATCCAATTTTTCAATTTTTCTGCTTGTTTTTCGGCGCCGCTGCATTTCAAGAATCACTTCTTCAGTGGACGTCCCAGCACCGCAATCACCACCGTTACGTCGATACCGACCAAGACCCCTACAATATTAAGCAAGGATTTTTTTATGCGCACATTGGCTGGCTGATTTTCCGAAAACATCCGATTAATTACGACAATGTGAAGGATTTGGAAAACGACCGATTCATCAGAAGCCAGCATGATTTTTACCCGCTTTGGGCGATTGCTGCTGGAATCATGCTTCCACTTTTCATCGGTGCTTGCACTGGAAATATGCTTGGGGCATTTTTAATCGGCATTGCCGCTCGCATCACGTTTGTGCATCAAAGCACATTCATGATTAATTCCGTCTGCCACTATTTTGGAAAATCAACTTATGATCAAGCAAGTTCCCCACGCGACCATTGGATTGTCGCACTCATTACAAATGGGGAAGGGTATCACAGTTTTCACCACAGATTTCCATCAGATTATCGAAATGGTGTCAAGTGGTATCACTGGGATCCAAGCAAGTGGGCTATTCGATTGCTTGCATTCGTTGGTCTCGCATCAGATTTGAAGCGTGCTTCAGAATTCCAAATCTTGTCTGCTGCATTAGTCGCTGACAAAGAATCGGTTGAACGCTCTCTTGGAGCGATGCCTCAAAAAGTGCAGGTAACCGCTTTAACTAATTTGATGATTCGTTACGAACGGATCAAAGACCTCCTGCATACTTGGGAGCTGAAGGTAAAAGAGTATGCAGCAATTTCAAAGCAGGGTTTAAAAGAATCGGACGCCGCTAGAAAAAAAGCCGCTCAGCTTCAAGCCAAAGAAGCGCGAGAACAGTTTTTGAGGATGAGGGAACAGTGGGCCGATTTTGTGGAGCAGATGGCGTTTAAGTTTGCTTTTCAGCCCTAAGGTTCTTGCCACACTTTCTGTGAAAGTGTTTCGTCCAGCACCAATTCGCAAATCCAGATTTTGCGGCAACAAATCTACCCCCTTTATTTTTTTCATCCCCCTCTTTTTTCTTACTAGTTCTTTATTTTGGTTTGTGTCACCACCTGCTTGTGCTCAAGAAATTAAAACTGACGAGCATCCTTTGGAAATCGCAGCCACCATTCATCCTGTTGCTGACATTGTGCGTCAAATTGGCGGCGAATTGGTTCACGTCACGATCTTGATTTCACAGGGGGCGAATCCACACACATTTGAATTTGCGCCCGATGTGATTAAAAAAGTGGAGCATACTCAGCTCATCTTCAGGGTTGGTTTTGGCTATGATGACTGGCTTGAGGGAGTTTATGATTTTGCGCCCGCTGCCAAAATCATCACAGCAGGCGAAGGAGTCGAGCTCATCAAAACTGGAACCGTCGACCCTCATTACTGGCTTTCGGTTTCAAATGCTCGGACAATTGCGCAGAATGTTGCTGCTCACTTGGTGCAAATTGATTCCAAACACCAGACTGAATACGAAAACCGATTGAAACAGTATTTAGAAATTTTGAACCAACTTGATTTGGAGCTTCACGCCCAACTCGATTCATTTAAAGGAAACAGAATGGTGACAATTCACGATGCCTTTAGGTATTTTGCGCGGGATTACGGTTTGACAATCTTGGACAGTCTTGAACCAAGTCACGGCGGCGAGCTTTCACCAAATCACCTTGCGAATCTTTCCAAAAGTGTGAAGCAGGCCGAAATTGACGCTCTGTTTACGCAAAGAAATTTTTTGCCTCAATCAGCAGCGACTTTTGCGCAGGACTTGAATCTTAAAATGTATGAACTTGATGAATTGGGCGGAGGAGAAGGACGAGAAAGTTTTGTGGAGCTTTTGCGTTACAACGCAAGCGTGATTAAAAAAGCACTGAATGAATCGATGAAAAACTAATGGAAAGTAAAAAACAACAAATGTCCAAACCCATTATTGAAGTTGACGGGCTCACTGTCCGCTTCGGAAATGAAATTGCTTTAAGCGGCGTCAGCTTTTCTGTGGAGTCCGGAGAAGTGGTGGCCATTGTCGGACCCAATGGTTCGGGAAAAACGACATTGGTCCGCGCCATTTTAAATCTCGTGCCTTTTAGCGGAACCATTTTAATTAATGGAAAACGGGTTTCAGAAGCGCTCGAGAGAATGGGTTATGTTCCACAACGTTTCCATTTTGACCTCACCGTTCCGCTCACCGTTCAGGAATTTTTAAAACTCCCATTCCCTCATTTAAGTGAGCGGCGTTTTTCGCGGGCATTGCTTGAGGTTGATATGAAGGGTGCTGAGGACCGGATGCTCGGCACGCTTTCGGGCGGCGAGCTTCAAAGAGTGCTTATTGCGCGCTCACTCGTCAGTAACCCCACCTTACTTTTTTTGGATGAGCCAACAAGTGCTGTCGATCTTGTGGGCACAAAAGGGTTTTATGAAATTGTTTCCCATCTCCGTAAAGTGCACGGGACCACAGTCATTTTAATTTCTCATGAAATTCATATGGTGTATCAATTCGCCGACCGGATTATTTGTCTCAACCGAAACCTGATTTGCTACGGCAAGCCTGAAGAATCCATCACCAAAGAAGTGCTTGAGAAGCTTTACGGTAAAGACATGCGGTTTCAACCTCACAAACATTGATGATGAATATTTTTGAACTCTTTCAATACCCATTTATGCAAAGAGCTTTGGCGGCAGGGATTTGCCTTGCTGCTTTGCTTGGATGTCTCGGTGTTTTGGTTATTATGCGGCGAATGGCATTTTTTAGTGACGGCATCGCGCACGCCTCGCTTTCAGGAATTGCCTTGGGAGTGATTTTTGGAATTCACCCGCTTTTTACCGCGCTCGCCTCAAGTGTTTTATTCGCCATCGGGATGTTTTTTCTCGAGAAGAAATTAAAACTCGCCTCTGACACCGTGATTGGCCTTATTTTCACTTCGGGGATGGCGGTGGGAGTTTTGCTCATCGGCATGCGGCCTGGGTATCAACCCGAACTTTTTGGTTTTCTATTTGGAAATATTCTCTCAATCCGCAAAGTTGATTTGCTTGTAATGGGGCCTTGCGCTGTTTTATTTTTGGCTTTCTTTGCGCTCAGGTGGAGACATTTTGTCCTTACCGCGACTTACCCAGAAGCAGCTCATCTTGCACGGATGAATCCGGACCTTTATCAAGTTGCACTTTATGTCATTCTTGCCGCTTCCACGGTTCTCGCTTCAAAAATGCTCGGCGTGATTTTAGCAAGCGCGCTTCTGATTATTCCGGCATCGATTTCAAAATTAATCGCCTGTTCGTTAAAAAAATGGGTGTGGGGCAGCATTGTGATTTCAGAAGTGATTATGATTTCGGGGCTCGCAATTTCAGC
>JAHFHD010000138.1 GCA_023247075.1 Candidatus Omnitrophota bacterium
GGTAAATCACAGGAATCGTATTTGATTCGGTCACTTCACGAATTGGTTTGATGTTGACAGCAGTTACGTCTCCCACGAATCCAACGTCGCCGTTCTTGTCATGTTTCACAACACTCAAAATTCTCGAATCGTGGCCGGAAAGTCCAACCGCCTGGGCACCAAATTTATTTAAGTCGCGAACCATTTTCTTATTCAAATCAGAAAGAGTTTTAACAACCACCTTGATTGAAGCTTCATCTGTGACACGCAGGCCATTTACGAATCGTGTGGGAATTCCCGCTTTTTTTAAGTTCTCAGTAATGGCCGGCCCGCCGCCATGAATTAAAATGGGACGAATGCCTACGAAATTCATAAAGACAAGGTCGTGGAGAATATTCTCCCGCATTTCTTCTTCAAGCATCGTGGAGCCGCCAAACTTAATCAGCACTTCTTTATTTCGGAAGCGCTTGATATAAGGCAGTGCTTCAATTAAAACCCCTGCTTTTTCAACCAACTGCTCAATCATTTCCACGCCTTTCAATTTTTTTAAGATGAATAACTTGAATTAATCCACACATAAAATTTCGTGAGGTCAGTTGCCCAGAATCGTTCGCTTGCTTTTCCACACTTTAAATTTACTTCAAGCTGGTATTCCTTCTTTTTAAGCACTTCGCGGATTCGGCCAACGTTTTCACTTTTCCCAAGTCCATTCTTAAGTACTGGGACACCATCAAATAACACATCAAGTTTGGGTGAAAAATCTACACCGCTTGCGCCTACACATCCCATCACGCGTCCCCAATTTGGGTCTTCGCCAGCAAGCATGGTTTTGACCAGCATTGAACTGGAAATTCGTCGGCCAAGCGATTCTGCTTCCCCTTGAGTTCGCGCTCCTTTCACAAGAACCTCACACATGTGTTTAACGCCCTCTCCATCTTTTGCGAGTTCGCGAGCAATGAAAATGCAAATATGTTCAAGCGCATCCTGGAATAATTGAAATGATTGGTCGCCAGACACAATTTTTTGATTTCCAGCTTTGCCATTCGCCAAAATAAGCACCATGTCGTTGGTGCTCTGGTCATTGTCAATCACAAGTCGATTAAACGTCCGGCCCACCACGGTTTCAAGTGCACATTCTAACAGCGGCTTTGAAATGTTTAAATCGGTAGTGACAAAGCAAAGCATCGTTGCATGTTTTCCTTTAAGTGAACTAGACCGCTCACCAGCCAGATTCATCTCAGGAGTCACCATGCCGGCACCTTTTGCCATTGCAGCGACTGTCACGGGCTTGCCACCCACTGAAAAACGGACCGCAATCTCTTTTGGTACTGTGTCCGTTGTTAGAATTCCGCGCGCGGCGTCATGCCCGCCGGTTGACGACAATTGTTTGACGAGCTCAGGAATTGCCTGTTCAATTTTTTCAACTGGAAAAGGCCTGCCGATGATGCCGGTTGAAGCCAGAAAAATTTCCTGTGACTTTAAACCAAGCTTTTGAGACAAAAGTCGAAGCGACGCCTTGACCGCCCGCTCACCGGAAGGGCCATTAAAACAATTGGCGTTTCCACTATTTGCAAAGATGGCTCGGTGGCGTTCTTTTTTGACAATTTGCAAATCATGCAAGAGCGGCCACGCTTTGACGCGGCTGGTGGTAAAGGTACCTGCACTTACGGCAGGTACGTCGCTTACAATCAAAGTAGTGTCAAATTTCCGAACACTTTTCTTGATGCCAGCATACATTCCCGAAGCTTTAAAACCTGCGGGGTTAGTCACGCTGCCATTTGCAACAATTTCCAGTTTCATCGCCAACTGTTCCTTTCTTTTCTTAATTTTAAAGACCTTCTGTTTCCTCAAAACCCATTCGGAGATTGAAATTCTGAATCGCCTGCCCGCTTGCCCCCTTCACCAAATTATCAATGGCAGAAATCACCACAACCCGGTCAGACTTTTCTTCGAAAAATGCACCGATGTCACAAAAGTTCGTGTGCTGAACCCGGTGCAAAGTCGGAAATGAGTCAAAGCCCAAAAATCGAACAAACGGTTCCTTTGCATCGAAATCGCGAAAAACCTTTTCAAAATCTTTCCGTTTCGCGGTCTTCTTCCTCTTCAAATACAAAGTCGAAAGAATCCCCCGGCTAACTGGAAGTAAGTGAGGGACAAAAGTAATCTGAATTTTCTTTCCCGCCACATCACTGAGCACCTGCTCCATCTCAGGGATGTGCTGATGACGCCCCACCTTGTAAGCTCCAAAGTTTTGATCAACCGCGATAAATTGCGTTGCACTAGAAAGTTTTTTTCCAGCTCCGCTTACTCCTGATTTGGAATCAACAACAATAGAATCCTGTTCGATTAAATTCGCTTGAAGGAGTGGCGCAAGCGCCAGGATGACACTGGTTGGGTAGCAACCCGGATTAGCAATCAAATTACTTTTACAGATTTCTTTCCGGTACAATTCCGGAAGACCATACACTGCCTTTCGAATCAAATCCTTCCGTTCATGTGAATGTCCATACCAAGTTTGATAAAGTGCGCTGTTTTGAAGCCGGTAATCTGCACCAAGGTCAATTACAATTTTACCTGCGTCAAAAAGCTCACCCGCAACTTTCATCGAAAGCGTGTGGGGAAGTGCAAGAAACACCACTTCGGAAGAATGAATGACTTTTTTTAGATTGAATTTCTCTACAACCAGCTTTGTCTTCTTCCCAAGTGCAGGAACCAAATCCTGCGCATCAAGCTCTTCCTCTGAGCGGCTAGTCAAACAATTCATCTGGGCATGCGGATGGCGGGCAAGCAACCGAATTAGCTCACCACCCGTCAAACTTGTAGCTCCAACAATTGAACATTTGACCATTTTTTTGACCGATTCCGTTCTTAAATTTAAGACAAAGACAGATGTGACCTTGTTTGATGAAAGAAAAAGTCTCTTATTTTAGAATCACACCAAAATTGAGAGGGAAATCCTTAAGACCTGTTGGCTAAAAACTACTTGTACTTAGAAAACTTTTGATATTGTAAAGACTCGCTTATCCATTGTCAAATGAATAGGTTATGAAGATTTTCATCTTGACTTATGTCGTAAAACCTTTAGCGTATTGCCGTTCTGATGAACACAAAGACAAATATGCTGAGCCAAAACCAAGTCACTCTCTGTGAGAAAAAAATTGGAGTTAAGTTTAAAAATAAAGAACTCCTTAAAACTGCGCTGATTCACCCCTCTTTTCAAAGTCCCAAAATTCCTCGCTCACATTCACAAAAATTCCAGCGCTTTGAATTTTTAGGTGATTCCGTTCTCAACTTCTTCGCTGCATCCGAACTGTTTAAAACCTTTCCTGAAGGCGATGAAGGTTTTCTGAGTCAGATGCGCTCCATCCTCGTTTCAAAAAAATTGCTTGCCAAAATATCAAGGTCACTTGGCCTTCCCAAAATACTTTTAACTGGAATCTCCGGAGCATTCGGTCAACCCCTGCCACAAGACAAAATTTTGGCGGATTCATTAGAAGTGTTAATTGCTGCCATTTACTTTGACCGGGGGCCCAAAATAGCAAAGCGCTTTTTGGCTCGTTGTTTCACTCCCTATTTCAATCAAAAGAAACTATTCCGAATTGACCCCAACCCAAAAAGCGCGCTTCAAGAATTTGTTCAAAAAAAGTTTCGCGTACTTCCAACTTACCATTCCCAGAAAAACCAAGATGGATTCATTGCTTGGGTCAGTGTAAAACCTTTAAAGAGAATTCTAAAAATGAAGGGCGAAGGAGTGACCAAACAGGAAGCGGAAGCATCAGCTGCTGCAATGCTCCTTACAAAATTAACAAAACAAAAATCAAAACTGAAAAAACGTTAGCACCGCGCTCAACTTCTAAATAAATTAGTCAATAGATTGTTGAGTGCGGTACTGTGCTAGATTGGAAATTGGCGACTGCCAATTTCCAATCTTGACTACGCACTAGAAAACCCATCTCCCACCAACACACCCCTGCGCTAAGAAGAAGTCTTCTTAGAGGAAAGAAATTGGTCTAGTAAATTGAAGCCGCTTGAAACAAGCGCGTCTTGCAATTGCTCGGAAGCTGTTTTTTCTGTGGAAGAATTCTTTTCCTTTCCCGAAGTTTTTTGACTCTCTTGAGATTGAAATTTAGGCAGCTTTGGAATCATCTGCGAAGTAATGCCAAAAAGCTGGTGTTTCATTAATTTTTCAAGAAAAGTTCCAATCAACATTGGGTCTGTCCGGACAGATGGCTTGCTGAGCGTTCCCAAAACTACAATGGGAATTGGACCCAAGCGGGCATTTTCCGAAATGTCTGAAATAATTTTTTGACTCATAACAGGTGAAAGAAAAGCAGAGAGCCGGAAATCAATTGATTCGTCAAACGCCACTTCTCCTTTTCCACTTACGTGAAAATCATTTGAAATAATCAGAAGGTCTTCAATGTTCAATTTCTGATTCTTTAAAATAATTTTCCCATTAGCATCACTAAATCGTGTGGTTCCCGAGCCGAAGCCAGTCAAAACAGCAAGCTCCCTGATTTTTCCGAGGCCGGCCAAAAGATCAACAGCATGAAACTCTCCATTCGTAACTGAAAAAGTTCCGCTTCCACTCAAATGTTCGAGCCATGATTTATCAAATGCACCTTCCAAATCAAACTGCATTTGACCAAATAAATTACCATCTAAGAGAGGATGCGCGCCAGATTTTCTCAAACGGGCGAGATTTAACCGCGCAAACTCTGCTTCCAAATGCTGACCTCTAGCGTGTGCAGTCAAATCAAAAAGACCTTTGAGCTGCATCGTACCTTGATCAGCTTGAAAAGAAAGTTCTGGAATAATGACACGGCCTTTGTCTGTCACAATTTGGGCTTTTAGCTGTTCAATGGTTTGTGGTAAATCAACAGGCGCTGTGCGAATTGCCTCAAGCAATGGCTCGCCAGCCTCAATTCCTTTTGACTTGAGAACCTTGCAAAGCGCTTCCCACCGGTTAAATAGTCCCTCAAGGTTCACCGATTCCGACCGCATCCCAATCAAAGTTCTAGATGAGGGATTGCGAAACATTTTTCCCTCAATGAAAAACACGGATTCTCCAATCTTAAATTGTAAATTACTTAATTCTGAATCTATTGGACCAAAATCAATGCTGCCATTTAAATCTTTAATTAAATCAATTTGGTCGGTAGAAAGTGAGAATTGGTCGAAGGTCAAATTAGCCATCATCTCTGTTTTTTCAAGATGGCTTAAATCACCCTTCACACTCGCTAGAATCTTAAACTGTCCAGCGGGCTTAAAACCTTTCAGAAATGGAAAATACTGTTCCCACTGGTTTGTGCGAAACTTATTCGTTAACACAGTGACTTCACCAAGGTGACTCACTTGATCAAATGCCACAACAGACCCTTTGAGGGATGCGCCTTCAAACTCTGTCGTTAAGTCACCGCGCCACACTCGTCCTCCAGCAAGTTGAAGATCTGCCTGGATTGAAAGAGGGACATGCTCTGGTTTCGAAAAAAGCG
>JAHFHD010000056.1:0-9129 GCA_023247075.1 Candidatus Omnitrophota bacterium
GGATTCTACCTGAAGGACAAAACGATTATTCGGCACATTCATTCGGTTCAGGAACTTAAAGAATATGCCGAGCACATTCATTTTAAGAAGAGTGAAAAGACAGCAGGCGGCATGAAATCAAAACTGATGGCTGCTAAGGTGGCGATGCAATCTGGAATTCCAATTGTGATTGCCAATGGCCGCGATGAAAATGTAATGGAACGGATTTTGAAAGGTGAAGAGGTGGGTTCCATTTTTCATCCGAGCTCAAAAAAAATGAGTTCGAAAGAAAAGTGGCTGACTCATTCCGCGCTTTCCAAAGGGGAGCTTGTGGTAGATGAAGGTGCGTATCGAGCTCTGACTGAAAAGAAGAAAAGTCTTTTGGCACGAGGGATTCTGGATTGCAAAGGAACATTTCAATTGGGCGATGCTGTGGATCTTGTCAATTCGGGCGGAGAGCAATTTGCGCGCGGAATTATCAATTATTCATTTTCTGAAATGAGCCGGATTAAGGGAAAGCAAACGGATGAGATTCCTTCAGTGCTCGGTTATGAACGCACGGATGAAGTGATTCACCGAAATAATCTTGTCATTCTGGAAGGAAAATCATGACTCGCTTATTGGAACGATTAACCCGAATGGCTGAGCGTGCACGCAATGCGTCCCGCGTACTTTCAGAATTGTCCTCGGCACAAAAAAGCGAAATTTTAAACGAAGTTGCAACCGCAATGGAGCTTGCAGAGAAGAAAATTCTTTTGGCAAATGCAAAAGATCTAAAGACAGCCCGTCAAATGAAATTGAGCGAAGCGGCGATAGACCGGCTGACTTTAAATTCAAGCCGCGTTCAGGCGATGGCAAAGTCAGTGCGCGACGTTGCAAGGCTTCAAGATCCGGTTGGCCGTGTCACAAGTGAATGGAAACGTCCGAACGGCCTTCAGATTTCAAAGGTGACAGTTCCGCTTGGTTTGATTTTAATTATTTATGAATCACGGCCGAATGTGACTTCTGAATGTGCCTCACTGTGTTTTAAAAGCGGTAATTCTGTTTTGCTCAGAGGGGGCCGCGAAGCGCTTCACTCAAATCAAGCCATTAGCGACGTTTACACCTCTGTTTTAAAAAAGAAGGGGTTGCCTGTTGAAGCAGTTACATTTGTCTCTATTTTAGATCGGCACGCTATTGACCTTTTTCTTAAAATGGACAAGCTGATTAATCTGGCGATTCCAAGAGGCGGAGAGGCGTTAATCCGAAGGGTGGTAAAAAATGCGCGGATTCCCGTGGTCAAACATGACAAGGGAATTTGCCATGTTTATGTGGATCAAAAAGCTGACATTGGTAAAGCAATTCGGATTTCAGTGAATGCAAAATGCCAGCGCACAGGTGTGTGCAATGCCATGGAAACCCTCCTTGTGCACCAAAAGATTGCATCTCAATTTTTAATTCCATTGGGCCGCGCGCTCAGCGAAAAGGGATGTGAGGTCAGGGGAGATCAAACGGTTCGGAAGTTTATTTCAGGCGCCAAGAAAGCAACAGAAGAGGACTGGAAGACCGAATATCTGGACAATATTTTGTCGATTAAGGTCGTCGAAAATCTGGAAGAAGCAGTGAAGCACATTCAAACTTATGGCTCAAGTCATACAGATGCCATTGTTACAGAAGATGGTAAGGCGGCAAATCAGTTTGTGGCTCAGGTGGACTCTTCTTCAGTGATGGTGAATGCATCTACTCGTTTTTCTGATGGCAATGAATACGGATTTGGTGCCGAGATTGGCATTTCAACGGACAAAATCCACGCCCGCGGCCCTATGGGGCTCGATGGTTTGGTGTCTTACAAATATGTGGTTCGCGGTGATGGTCAAATCCGAGCCTGATTGAGACGCGATGCGGCTTGGAATTTTAGGCGGAACTTTTGATCCAATTCACAAAGGTCACTTAGCGCTTGCACATGCAGCATTGAGCGAACTCTGTCTCGACCAAATGCTCTTTGTTCCCGTCTTGAAGCATCCATTTAAATCTGTGAATGCAATCATCGCCTCAGCTGAACACCGGCTTTTGATGACACACTTAGCGGTTGAAGGTGAACCGCGTTTTTTAGTGTCTGATTGCGAGATCAAGCGAGGCGGGGTCTCGTACACGGTAGACACGCTTCGTGAATTGAGCCGCCAATACCCAAAACCAAATGAATTATTTTTCATCACCGGTGGAGATTGGGGTAAAGATTTAAATACATGGAAAGACATTGATACCATTTTGATGCTTGCGCAGTTTGTGGTGGCAAGCCGGCCAGGTTTTGATCTAACGAAACTTCCCAAGCGGGTTAGCCGTCTTGAATTTGAGCCGCTTGATATTGCTGCCTCTGAAATCAGAAGATGCATCAAGCGGGGAGAAATTCCGAATGATTGGCTGTCGCGCTCCGTTTTGGATTACATTTCTTTGCATCGGCTGTATCAAGATTGATTGGCCACAAGGGTGCATCCCACTCCATCCAGTGTGTCATTCTGAGGCGGAGCCGAAGAATCTAGTGAACTTAGATCCTTCGCGGAGTTTACCCTGAGCGCTAGATCCTTCACTTCGTTCAGGATGACACAGCGAAGGGCTCAGGATGACATGAAAAACAACTGCATCAAGTGGGATGCACCCTGGCCGCAACGGATTTTACTATTTATGAGTCATAGTAATTGTGAATTTTTAATTTTCCAAACAAAACTCCCCCTCACCCCCTCTTCAAAGGAAGAGGGGGGACTTCAAGCATTTTCTCCCCTTTTTTGTTCCGCCGAAAGACGGATCCGCCGTCTTTTTGGCGGAAAAGATGGGACAGAGAGGAGTTAGAAAAAAAGCGATGATTCCCCACTTTGTCTACGAACTGATTTTGATTACGGTCTTGCTTGGTTTCTCTGCATTTTTCTCGAGTGCAGAAATTGCTCTCTTCTCCCTCTCAAAAATTGAAAAGAAACGCCTAAGAGACAGACATCCAATTGCAGGACTAACCATTTCAAATTTACTCAATCAGCCGCGCAGGACTCTCATTACCATTTTAATTGGAAACATGGTGGTCAACACAGCTGTGATTGCGCTCGTTACTTTGTCTGCTGTAAAACTGGCCGGCTCAAACGGGGTTGGCTGGACGATTGCGGTATTTACTTTTGTACTTGTAGTGATTGGAGAACTTGTGCCAAAAATTTTTGCTGTGAGACATGATGAAAAAGTCGCATTTTTATGTTCAATTCCACTCGATATTTTTGCGCGCATCATCTACCCCATTCGCCGAATCGTTAGGATTTTAACGGATGGAATTCTCTCCATGTTGGTTCATGAAAGAAAAAAAGATGCAGATTTGATTTCTGAAAATGAGTTGAAAGCGCTTACGCGCATTGGCGAAGAAGAAGGGGTTTTAAAAAGCGAAGAGCGTGAAATGATTCAGAAGTTGATTGGACTCGGGGACCGGATTGTTCGGGAGATTATGACTCCTAGAACTGACATGGTAGCGTTTGATGTGGACGAAGGTCCCGAAGCGCTTGCTCAATTAATCCGTAAGTCTCATTTCAGTTACGTGCCGGTGTATCAAGAGTCGATTGACAATTTAATTGGTGTTATTTCCACACAGAAATTCATGCTTGATCAAAAGCGCGACCTCAAACAACTGAGCGAAGCTCCGTATTACATTCCAGAAACCAAGTCAATTGATGAGTTTTTGTTTGATTTGGACAAGACCAAACGCCGTGTTGCTATTTGCATTGATGAGCACGGGGGGACGGCTGGCATGGTGACGATGGAAGACGTGCTTGAGGAAATTTTTGGAGAGTTTTACGACGAATATGCGAAGGCCGAATCTTTAATTAAAGAAGTTGGGAATTTAAAGTACTGGGTTCATGGAAAAATCGGCCTTCATGAACTTCACGAGCAGCTTGGAATAAAACTTGAAAGTGAAACCAGCGAAACCTTAAACGGTTGGCTGCTTGAACGTTTTGGCAGGATTCCAAAGCCTCATGACTCGCTTAAAGAAAGCGAGTTTGAGATTCATGTTTTGGAAGTGTTTAAGCAGCGCGTGGTGAAAGTGGAACTTTCTTTAAAACGCTAGTGCTCAAATGAACATGATTCCAACCTTAATGTTGCTTGCTCTTGCATTCGCACTCTTCGGATTTTTTAATGGTTCCGAGATGGCCTATATTTCATGCAACAAACTCAAATTACGCCATCTTGCAGACGATGGAAATCCAGCCGCGAAAATTATTTCGCGTTTTCACCAGGAACCTCAGCGTCTCCTCACCATGATTTTGATTGGTTCCAATCTGATGCACGTGACGGCAGTAGGATTTGCCACGTATTTACTTGAGACGCGATTTGGAATCAAAGAGGAGTGGATGATTACCGCCATCCTTGCGCCCCCCATCATTATTTTTGCAGAAACGATTCCAAAAGACTGGTTCAGGTTAAGAGCCGATGACTTTATTTACCGTTTTGCTCCCATCTTGGATTTGCTTGACCAGCTTTTAGGTGGCGTTAGTGTTCTGCTTTCCAGATTTTGTGATGGCATCGTCCAGTTGCTTGGCGGGAAAGCCAAGGGAACCCCCGTAATTACCCGGGATGAGTTTCGCTATGTCATTGAAGAGAGCGCACGCGGCGGGGTGCTGCACGATTATGAAAAGCAGATGATTCACACGATTCTAAATTTAAGTTCTGTACCAGTGTCTGAAGTGCTGGTTCCAATTTCAAAATTTCCGAGGCTTCCGCTCACGAGCCGAGTAGCAGATGTCAAAGACATTGCGCGAAAAACGGAAGCCGACGCCATTTTAGTTTATGAGGAGATTCCCTCTATTGTGGTTGGGATTCTGTATGTATTTGATATTCTCTTTATGGAGGATGAAAATGTTCCCCTTGCGCGTTTTTTGAAAGCGCCCATTTTTATTCGTCAAGACACAAGCCTCGAGAAAGCAATTTTCCTGCTTCAATCAAAACACGCTTCTTATGGAGTGGCGCTTAATTTTCAAGGGGAAGTGACCGGAGTGGTCAAGCTTGAAAATTTGATTAGTGCCCATATTCCGAAAAGAACCTGATTCACTAAGTTCCATCGCGCAGAATTTTTGGATTGCTCCAAAAACGAAGAGTCATCAGCCGTCTTTTTAAAAACAGCTAATTTTCACCTAAAGAATTATTCGGTGGAGCCGATTCTTCATACACGTAGCATCGAACACTTCGAAAACAAATCAATAACGAAAGACAGTAGCTGTTTAGCTCTCTGAAGTCTCCATCAGTTGTCATCCTGAACGTAGTGAAGGATCTGGCATTCGCTAGATTCTTCAGTTCGGCCAACGGCCTCCTTCAGAATGACAAGGATGTGAATGGCTTCAAAATGCTAAATAAACACGAAAGACAACCTAATTGTGAGTTGGTCGGCTTTATATTTATTTCATACTAGTGGTGCTGTAAACGAATAAAAGCGGCACGGCACTTATTAATTTCTTGTTCGTGTAATCGTACGTGAATGTTTAGGTGGGGGGAAGTTCCCATGCGAATCATTGCGATTGCGAATCAAAAGGGCGGTTGCGGTAAAACTACAACCGCGATTAATCTCTCCGCTTGTCTTGCCTTCCTCCAAAAAAAAGTTCTACTCATCGATTTTGATCCCCAAGGACATGCCACTTGCGGACTAGGCATCAAACCTGAATTTCTAGAAAAAACAACTTACGACTTATTTAAAGCTGGTGGAACGCTCATTGAGGATTTAAAAATTCCGATTAATGATTCACTCTTTTTAGTTCCAACCTACGTTGTGCTAAGTCAGGTGGAACAGAATGCTAAAGCGGGCGAGGAAGCGCATTTAAAACTGCGCCAATTGATTCAACATCAGTCGAATAATTATGATTATGTCATTATTGATTCTCCGCCGCATTTGGGTTTGCTTACCTACAACGTTCTCTCAGCGGCTGAGGAAATTATTATTCCAATAGAACCGTCCTTTTTTTCACTTCATGGTCTCGGCAAAATTTTTGAGACCATTGACCGACTGAACCGGAAACGTGAATCTGAGTTGAGGGTGCACGCACTGCTGACTCGATTTGAGAGGCGGTCGCGTCTTGGCCGGGAAGTGCACGAAGAAGTGAAAAATTATTTTAAAGACAGAACCTTTCACCATGTGATTCACGAGAATGTGCGCCTGAGAGAAGCAGCAGCGTCAGGCAAAAGCATTGTTGATTTAGACAGGGATTCAAGTGGCTTTAAGGATTACATGGGACTCGCCATCGAAGTAATTGAGCGTGGATTAATCTGGAATGATGCTTTGAGTGATGCTGCCACAAATCCAGAAAAATCAGAGAATGTGGAGGAGACAGGGCAAGGTGACCCTGCACCGATTATTCCAGTTCCGGGACAAAATTCTCATTCAGTGGAAAATGATGAGAATTCCGAGCTCAATCATGAGGACGCGTTCAGTCATTCCACGGGCCAAGAAAATGGAAAATCCAGCTTAAAAGAAACGCCTTCCCCAAAAAATATTTTGTCACCCCGAAATGTTTTAGGTGGAATGCTTTTTTCTTTTGTCAGTCGTGAAGCGCGCTCTGTCATGATTGCCGGCGATTTTAATCGCTGGGTCGCGGAACCTTTAACGCTTATGAATCAGGCAGATGGGCTATGGCAAAAAGTGGTGCCGATTAAAGGCGGCGTTTTTCACTACAAGTTTCTTGTTGATGACAGTTGGCGCACCGATCCCTTTAATCCCCAGGCAGAAATGAATCCATTTGGGGGAGTTGACTCTGTAGTTAGGGCCGAAGCGAGGGACCAGAAATATGAAAGTCGAAAAGAAGCTGAAGCGAGGATTGCCTGACATCTCACCCCTCTTCCTAAAAGAGGAGATGTCTTCTCCTGCACCGATTAAGAAGCCAGTCGATGATTCCGTTTGTTCACCAAAAAATCCTGAAGCACAGATTCAGTCCCGAGGGTTTGTTTCTTTGGGTATTTTTCCATTTGGCGATGAAGTGGAGTCCTCTCACTTAAGAATCCTCCTGAAACAATTTTCACTTCTAACGAATGAGGTCACCATTGTTTCCCCCTATTTAGAGAAAAATTCACGCAGTCTGTGGGGTGGGCGGATGAATTTTCGTGAACATGATGGAAGAGAATTTTTGTGCGAATCGTCACTTGAGCATGTGCGTGTGACAACTCTTTCTTGGGAAAAATTGCGAGGCGTCATGCGTTTAGACCGATTGCAAGAACATCAAACAGCGGCATTTGCCCGTCACAACAGTTTAAAGCGTAGCTTTCAAATCAGCGAACAAGCGGAGCAAGGTAGAATACCATTTGTGGTTTTGGACGTTTCACCAGAAGGTGGTGTGGAATCGACTATTCGGTTGAATTTGGAACGGGAAACTATTCATATGGTGGATCAATGTATTCTTATGGTAGGTGGGAGCTCAGATTCGCTCAGGCAGGCGTATGAGTGGCTTAAGTTTTCAACTTCAGAACATCCGAAGCTCATCAGTTCGCTGCTCATCTGCGGAACGCATGTTGAGAATCATTGGGAATTTATTTTTGAAAAGTTCCATGAATTTGTCTCTCGATTTCTGGGCTATGAACTCGAATTTCTTGGCTGGATCTCAGGCCAAGCTACTCAGATGAATTCTGATTTACTGCTTGAGCTTGGAACTTCACCGGGTCTTTCTCACATCAAAACTCAGTTGGGCTTATTGCTTGCCGAGTCAGAATCGCTTGCCGCATGATTGTTTTCGAATCCTCAAAAAAATCGCACGAAGAACTTGACCTAAAAGAGTGTACAAGCGCAATCGCGAAATTTCTGTACCCACTCGGAACCATTCTCGAAATCGGCGCAACCGACTTCTTTTTTTGCATGGTGCTCAGGGAAAATAGCTCACTGATTCGTTTGGAAGTTCATTCTCAACCCATTCGTGACCGTGATGTGGAGCGGTTGCTTCGAAGTGCAGCAGCACTTGAAGCAAAGAGGAAAGACTTGCAGTTTGCCAGACTTAATAGAATGACCATCTGCCTGGTTGCGCCTAGGTATGAGGATTCGTTTCTTTCCCGCGCGAAAATGTCTGTGCCATGGCTCAAGCTTTATGAATACTCAGTCATGCGTTCTCATGAACGTGAAGCGCTCCTGATTCGTGATGCGTCAGAAGTTTCGCCAAAAGACTCGCATCGTCCGATTCATAATAGGGAAGGCGTAGTGAGTCAAATCGCTCACCACATTCCAAAGCAAGAACTTAGCACGCAAGAGGTAATTGCGCTGGCTCACTTAGGACAGGAGTTAAGGGGACACCGAGCCCGCCTTTTTTCGTCACGTTGAGAAACCTACCAAAGAAACTAGGAAAATGTCTTGCCGTTCATTACCACCTTTTTTATAATCCCCTCTTCGCTGCAGTAACTTTATTGACGACCAAACCAATTTAAGAAGGACAAGAAAGCATACTTACATGGAGCAGGATTTAGCAGTATTGATTCAAATCCAGGAATGGGACAAGGAAATTTATGCGCTGAAAGAAGCTACTGAGGAATTGCCTCTTGAGCTTGAAGGAGTGCGTAAAGAAGTGGATGTCCAAAAAAATGGACTACTCCGCGCAGAAGAAAATTTGAAGAAGCTCCAGCTCAAGCAAAAGGAAAAAGAAGTGGAGCTTCAATCAAAAGAAGACAGCGTCAGGAAATACGAAGGCCAGCTTACCCAGGTCAAAACCAATAAAGAATACAGCTCACTTCAACTTGAAATCAAATCACTGAAAGCAGATGTTTCATTGATTGAAGAATCAACCATCGGGCTGATGGATCAAGCGGAACTTGAGAAAAAGAAAGTTGGGGAAGAGCGCTCCACATTGAAAGCAAAGGAAGAGCTGTGGCAAAGTGAAAATGCGAAGGTTCAGGAGAAAATTAAAATCGCCAAAGAGAAAATAGATGAGTTGAGTAAATTGCGAGATGAAAAGATTAAATTAGTTCATCCTGAAGCCGCGTCACTTTATGAGCGCATTGTAAGAAATAAAAAAGGATTGGCGCTTGTTAAATTCCAGAGTGAAAATTGCCCTGCTTGTCAAATTCAATTGCGCCCGCAAGTCATTAATGAAATCAAGTTGAAGGCAAGTATTGTCATTTGTGAAAATTGTTCGCGCATTTTGTACGAATAACTGATGCTCATTCATCGCTCAGATGATTGAG
>JAHFHD010000056.1:9229-14296 GCA_023247075.1 Candidatus Omnitrophota bacterium
TCCCATATTTTAAGTCATTTTTGAGTATTTCCATCCAACTACTACTCCTTAGCGCTTGATCTACATCTACTATTCTTTGGGTCTTAAGTTGGCTTACCCCACACTAATGGCGCGTCATAAAATTCTTAAGAAAATGTATCTCCTTGCTTGACAAGAAGTTAGGGCAATGGGTATACTTCGTGTACAAAAGTGGCTTCATGTGGAGTAAAGTGGTGAATAAATAAAATATGTTTTACGGCCAATACGAACATACTCTTGACGCAAAAGATCGAATTATTGTTCCTGCAAAGTTTAGAGAAATTTTCAAGGAACATTACACCGAGCGTTTTTTTATTACGCGCGGCCTTGACCGCTGCTTGTTTGTCTTTCCAGAAGATGAATGGAAGACACAAGAAAGGCGATTCCGAGACATGCCGTTTACCAATGAGCAAGCCCGAAAGTTTAACCGCATTTATTTTTCAGGAGCAGTTGAAGTGATTGGAGACAAGCAGGGAAGGATTTTGATTCCGAGTTTTTTAAAGGAGTATGCAGAAATTAAAGCAGATGTTGTCATTATTGGTGTGTCGGACAGAATGGAAATTTGGTCGAAAGAAAAATGGAGTCAGTTTTTTAATGACCATTTAGGTTCTTTTGAATCGTTAGCTGAGAAACTTCTTACCAAAAAGGAGTAGATGGAACCATGGGAAATCGGTTGAACAGATTTGGCAGGTCGCAAGTGGATGTGCTTCGGTGTCCTGAAGATTTGAATGCATCGTATATGGTTGAGCTCAAGCTTAGATTCCGCAGACTTCTCAACCAAAACCATAAGTACTTTCTACTCGATTTGGGGAAGGTGCATCACGTGGAACTTGCAGGACTTGGGATTCTTGTGGACCGGCTCAAACAAATTCGCTCGATTAAAGGAGACATCCGTCTTTTTAATTTGCAGCCTGATGTACTCAAAACTTTGGAGATGGTCGGAATTACAGGCGTCGTCCATACATTTGAAAATGAAGAGGAGGCGCTTCAAAGTTTTGCAGCAGCATGAACCAGTTTTACTTTCCGAAGTACTTTCGAATTTAAACCTGTCAAGCGGATCGCGCGTACTGGATGCGACAGTTGGCAGTGGAGGGCATTCAGAAGCAATACTCAAAATGATTGGACCCAGTGGATTTCTGGTTGCGCTTGACCGGGATCAAGCGGCACTTAAAAGAACGCAAGTGAGACTAAAAGATTTTGAGGGCCAATACACCCTAAAACATGCGAGATTCTCAGAACTCGACATTATCCTCGCCCAACTTCATATGAAAGATTTTGACGCAGTGCTTCTTGATATCGGAACCTCAAGCGAACAGATGAATGACCCCCAGCGAGGTTTTGCATTCAAACACAATGGGCCGCTAGACATGCGCATGGACCAAGGCCGGGATTTGGTGAGTGCAAAGACGCTCGTGAATGAAGCTGAGGAAGAAGAGCTCGCAACGATTTTTTGGGAATTTGGCGAAGAGCGTCACGCAAGGCGGATTGCCTCGGCTGTTGTGCAAATGCGTGAGGAAAAACCTATTGAAACAACGGGTGATTTAAACGCGTTGATTGAATCCCTTCCATTTTTTCGCAGGTCTTACTACCGCATTCATCCGGCAACACGGGTTTTTCAAGCGCTGCGAATTGCAGTGAACCGAGAGCTTGATGAATTACGTGAAGCATTGCCAAAAGCGCTTTCATGCCTTAAAATCGGCGGTCGATGCGCGGTCATTAGTTTTCATTCTTTAGAGGACCGGATGGTGAAGTATTTTTTTAGAGCTAAAAAAGAAAATGGCACTGTCCGAGCGATTACAAAAAAACCGATTCGCCCATCGCGGGATGAAGCGCTTAGAAATCCACGGTCACGATCTGCCAAGATGCGGGTGGTTGAACGAATTTTATGAAAGTATCGAAAAATAGTTATTTTGTTTTGGCCGGCATTACATTACTTTTACTTGGCTATGTCCACGGTCACACCTCGATTTACCGTGTGTCCTATTCAATTGAAGCCAAAGAACGTGAACTTACCAAATTAACCGAAGAATATAAAAACGTAAAATTTCAAGTGGCCAAACTTCACTCCCCATCTGTTTTAAGCGAGCGGGTAAAGGCAAAGGCGCTTAATTTAACGCTTCCCAAGCAACACAAAGTGATTCGTATTCTCAAGACAAATGAAAGTAATCATTTTTCCATGCCTTGGAAAGACTGGCATGAGCTTCCTCTTCTGCCGCAATTAGGACTTGTCTCAGAAGCGCAGGCAAAGACACCCATCAGCAGCGAAGCTTCAATTCAAAATCGCGCGGAAAAAGAAATCTAAAAGGAGCATGATTTCCCGGATTTCTGAAAAACGTTTTTTTCTTGTTCGACTTCTCCTTTGGCTGATTTTCCCTATTATTCTGTACCAAATTTTTAAACTTTCCGTCTTCAATCAAAAATTTCTGGTTGACCGCGCAAAACTTCAGCAGAACGTTGTCATTCCAATTGCGCCTGAGCGCGGTGCTATTTTTAGCCGCACTATGCGGGAACTTGCGAGCAACCTCAAAACTCCTTCCATTTATGCAGTGCCCCGCATGATGAAAAAGTCAGAGCGTCAGGCGCTGATTCCAAAACTCACTCAAGCACTTGGCCTTGAGAAAAAATTTCTGGAGAACCGGTTGAGTCGGGACAAATCTTTTGTCTGGCTCAAGCGGCATGCTTCTGAGCAAGAAGCTGCGCGCGTGCACGAACTTGGGAATCCAAATTTGGGTGTGACGCAGGAACCAAGACGTCATTACCCCAATGGACCAATGCTTGCTCAGGTGATGGGGTTTTGCAATATCGACAATCAGGGATTGGAAGGTCTTGAGCTTCTTTATGAAGACAAGCTGAAAGGTCGTCCTGGATTCAGGCGCACAAAGCGCGACGCACACGGCAAAGAAATTGTGGCGCTTGAAGAGAAGCTCGTCCCGGCCATCAATGGCTCTAGCCTCGTCCTGACGATTGACCACTACATTCAACATGTCACAGACGAAGCGCTTTCAAAAGCATATTACCAGTGGAACGCAGCCGGTGCGGTTGCAATTGTGATGAATCCGCATACTGGTGAAATTTTAGCGATGTCCAATCAGCCGTCTTTTGATCCGAACGAGCAAATTCAAGGAAGTAAAGAAAATCGGCGCAACCGTACCATTACAGATATTTATGAGCCCGGTTCAGTTTTTAAAGTGGTAACGGCGAGCGCAGCGCTTAATGAAGGAGTTGCTTCTTTAGAGAGTTCATTCGATTGCGAGCAGGGCGAGTGGCGGGTCAATCCAAGCCGCGTGATTCATGATGTGCATCCGTACGGCCGGCTTAGTTTTTCTGAGGTGTTGATTAAGTCAAGCAACATTGGGACGGTTAAAATTGCTCAAAAGCTTGGCGAAGAGAAACTTTATGAATACATCAAGAAATTTGGTTTTGGTGAACCCACAGGAATTGATTTTCCCGGTGAGGTAGGCGGAATTTTAAGACCGGTCAGCCGCTGGAGTAAGTATTCTATTTCATCCATTCCATATGGACAGGAAGTGGCGGCAACTGCAATCCAAATGGTGCGGGCCATATCTTTAATTGCGAACGGGGGATATTTAGTCCGTCCCTATTTACTGAAAGAAATTCGGGACGCGCAAGGCGAGACTATTTTTAAGCATGAGCCTGTTAAAACCGGACCGTTTTTAAAACCCGAAGTGGTGGCTCAAATGAGCCAGATTCTTGAGCGTGTGGTAACAGAAGGAACGGGCACAAAGGCAATGATTGAAGGGGTGCGGGTTGCCGGCAAAACAGGTACGACGCAAAAGATGGACCCTAAAGGAGGATATTCGCACAATCACTTTGTGTCTTCATTCGTGGGATTTGCACCGGCAGAGAAACCGCTTCTTGTGATGATTGTGTCAGTCGATGATCCAAGACCTTATTATTACGGCGGCACCGTTGCGGCTCCTGTATTTGGGGAAGCAATTGAACGAAGCTTGCTTCATATGGGTTATGTACCGCAAGGCTCGCTTGAAACTAAGGTGAGCCGCGTTACGATGAACCGCAGTTCAAAATCTGAGAAGAAATCACCTCGGACTGAAAGCGGTAATTAACTTAAGGTCTACAAATTTTTCCCCTCGCCCCCAATGGGGGAGAGGGACGTGCTTGCTTTCATTAATAAATGATTGATGCGTAGCAAGCACACAGTCCTCACCTCCAATTAATCTTTCATCAGAGGGTGAGGACGCAATACAAGTGAAGGGTGAGGGGGAGGAGCCACAAGCGGTCTCACCCTCACCCCAACCCTCTCCCTCCGCTTCGCGAGGGAGAGGGGAAATTTTTGAAGGTAAGATTAAAATGCTTTGCGTTCGAGAAAATTAACAACATCCACAGCCAGATTTTTCCCATTTAGATGTAAGAGTTCCAGGAAGCCAGCGGGACATGTGACATTAATTTCGATTAATTTTCCATCTACCACATCAAGCCCTGTAAAATAAAGTCCGTCACGCCTGAGTGCTGGCACGAGAGCGTGCACCAGTTTTTTTTCTTGTTTTGAAAGTGTTGCTTCCTCAGCATGTGCGCCAAGTGAAAGATTAGCTCTAAATTCCCCGCGTTTTGGAATTCTTTTGAATTGGCCAATTACTTTTCCATCCAAAACAAAAATCCGTTTGTCGCCTTGAGTTAAATTACTTTTAAGGAATTTCTGCGCCATGATGAGCTGTTTTCCTCCGCGCGTCATGCGCTCTAAGAGCGCTTTATTTCCTTTTGTTTTTTCAGTGAGCAGGGAAATTCCAGCTCCTCCTTTTTGGTCAAGCGGCTTCAAAATGACATCAGATTTGATTCGACGCTGGAACTCCATAATTTGTCCCGGGTCTTGCGTGACAAGTGTTTCGGGAATCCAATCCAAAAAATTGAGGATGTACAATTTTTCATTTGCTTTCCTGAGCCCGCGCGGAGAATTGACAATGAATACTTTTGATTCAAGCAGCTCAAGCATTTGCGTCAGATGAAGGTAGGCAATATCAAAAGGGGGTTCTTTGCGGTTGACGATGACGTCCATCGTTCCCAAATCAACTT
>JAHFHD010000057.1 GCA_023247075.1 Candidatus Omnitrophota bacterium
TGGCTTCAAAGGCAGAAGACAAATCGGTTAAGACTTTGACCCAGTCTCCAGTCTTTGCTCCTTGTGTGGTGGCTGGTTCAGAGATTTGTTTGGTGTATTGAAGTCCTCTTACGTCAAGTGCACTGGTGAAGTTGCTTGCGTAACCGGTAATCACATAAGTGAGGTCTTCGTTTGCGAGTTGCCGTAAATGTTGAGTTTGAGTAGTCACATTGAATGTATTTGATAAATTTATTGTTACTTGTACCCAGGTACCGTTCACATTAGGAATCCCTGAATTTGTTGCACTTGCCTCCTCAACCTGTTTGATGAAGTGGTCATCCTTCTCAAAATCCACGTTTCCTGTTTGGAGATCATTTCCAAAATCCTGAACGTATGTGGTTTTTGCTAACTCGTTACGCCACTGAATTGCAATGGATTCTAAATTGGACAAGTCAGAGGCAAGTGTATGTTCAGATTCACCGGGAAGAAAGGAATTGCTTTTGAAAATACTGACCTTGGTTTTGTCATAAATTTTTTGGTCTCTCACACAATTTTCAACCCCTGACAAGCAACTCTTTCCCTGATCCTCCTGAGTTAACCAGGTGATGTCCTGCTGCACACCTGCTTGTATTGAATCCGAATCTGCGGGCGCACCATTCAGGTAACGAATCGATTTGACGCGCACAAGGCTGCCGTCTCCAAAAACATCCAGTTGAATGGCTTCTCCTGTTTTGTAATTAAAAGCGCCATCCTTGTAGGTGAAAACTTGCACGGCTTTCGCATTGGGGTCAAATCCTTGAGGAAGATTTTGAGTAAGCTCTGTACTCTCCTTCAACTCTTTCTGTGTCAAATAGCTGTCATCCTCATCATTAAAAGTTTTATTTGCTCCAGCACCATGAACCCAAGTTTCTTTCGATGCTTCGTCAAACCATTGAAACGCTTGGGACTGGAGATTCGACACTAAAAAGGTATTCCTTGCGCCATAGGTCTTCACCAGAGTTTTGTTTGTTTTGAGGGCATCGGCACAGGTTGAGACATTAGGAAGACAAGTTTTACCTTGACTCATTTGCTCCAAGTAAGTGAGATCAAGTTGCACGCCCTCTTGCGTTGAATCCGAATCAGCGGAACTTCCATCAAAATAACGAGTTGATTTCACACGGACGAGGCTCCCGTTACCGAAAACATCCAGTTGAATCGCCTCCCCTGTTAGGTAATGAAAAGTTCCATCCTGGTAGGTAAAAATTTGGATGGCTTTGGCGCTTGCGTCATAGTCGGTCGGTAAATTTAAATTGAGATCGGCCATATCTTCAAGCGTGACTTGCTTGATAAAACCATCATCATCTGTATTGAAGGTGAAATCATCACCAGAATTTTGAGTGTAAAGAACTTTGCTTCCCTTGCTCTCTTCAACTTGAAATATGCGACTTGTTAGATGTTCAAAATTGCTGTAATGACGTGTTTTTAAATCAAAGTTCGCAGTGTCATAAACAAAAATCTCGGTGCCGAATTCCTCGCGTGTCGCCAGGCCTGTTAAATACTGTTCTCCTTTGGTTAAAACTTGCCGGACGAATGTGTCGTCAACTGTTCCTTCGCGAAAGTCGCTTCCAAAATCATGGACAACAGTTTCCGTCTCGCTCACCTGCTCTTGCCTGAAGGCCTGAACTTCCTTGAGATTGGCGGGATTGTTTAAATCGCTTTTATTCAGAACACGGTAGCGCTTCACATAATCCACCTCATTGGTTCCCGTCACATAAACAAACTGATTAAAGGAAGCTGCGTGGCAAACGGATGTGTCGTCACATGATGTCTGGCTTGGGTCCACTGGTAAAAAATTAATAATGCGGGTAAGTTGTATGCTTTGCGTGTCATAGTCATATTTTGTTCTGGATTCAATTGCCCCTGATTCTCTGAATGTGTCGACAAAATCAATTAGGCCTAAACGGAAAACATCAAAACTACTTGGGTGATAATGAATCGAATCTCGAAGCCAGCCCGCACCACTTAAATCCAGCGAATCAGCATCAGCAATACCAAGACCAGAAACATCAAATGCTTTTAGATTCTGAATCAAGAAAAAGTCTTTATTTTGCGCATCCTCTGAGTGGTAAGAAAATTCGCTTCTCGTTAAAATTACCTTCCCGCCAAAATCATATTGGTAGGAAGTTTTGGCGCGGCCATTAGTGTCAAAAAGTGTAATGCTTGCCAAACTTTCATCGGAGCGTCTCTCAACCGTTCTGGTCAACGTTAACGTATTTCCAGACCCAGAATACTCGTAGGCGGTAACTCCATGAACGCGGGATTCAATGTGGTCAACATAGGGATTATTTGTAGTTGGATTTACAATTGTTTTGCCTCCCTCATCTTTTTTGTAGAACACCGTGCTCCCATCGCTGCGCACTGAATAATCAAGGTCAGGATTTTGCTTTAATTCTGCAGGTTGAGAAAGCAGTCCCAAATCATCCGCGTAATAATAAGTTTCTGTTTCTCCGTGAATGCTGATTGTTTCCTTAATTTCATAAATCCCGGTCTCGCCTGCTTTTTGCGAATACTTAAAAATCCTTCCATCATTAAAGCTGACGGTAAGGAGCCCTGTGCTTGAATCAACTTTCCAAGTAAAGTCGATGCCTTGGGTATCTGTCACCATTTGAAATACATTTCCACTGCCGTCGATTTCATAACGCAGAATAATGCCACTGGCAAAAATAATTTGGTATTCGTTTCGCCCATCGCCATCCGAATCACCCACGAAGCGTGTTGTCGATGCAACTCCAGAACGGTCAAAACCAATGTCCCTGACCTCTCCGGTCATTGGGTCTAGCACTTGGGTAAAATTCCTAAGAACATTTCCTTCCCGGTCAGTAACTGCTGTCATCACGCCATTTTTAAAGAATGTGGTGACGCCATCTTTGTCCGTTACTGAAGTAAGCGCTCCATCCACATCCCAGTTTCGTCCAACCCCGTCCCGGCTTTCTTTGATGAGTTGGGCAAAATGCATGTCATTTGGATGAGCTGAATCAAATTGAAATGTTTGTGAGAAATTCCCGAGACTTGAGGTCAGAGTTACTTGCTTCGTCACATCATCATAAGAATAATTAAGTTCGTCTCCGCTTGACAAATTCCGGTGCAGCGTCACGCGGCCTTGGTCATCGTAAGCTTCCTCATAGAAAAATTTTCCGGCGCTGTCGAACTTATGAATAAACGTCAATCGGTCATCTTGAGTTCCAAAACGGCCATCAGCTCCTAAATTAAATGTAGAAACAGAGTTTGGATCTCTCTGGCGCACACCGTCAGAATTAAATTCAAAAGTGGAGAGAGTTACAGTCCCATCCTGATTGTTCCACCCATATTGAGTGACTTTACGCCTCGTGTCATGAGCAGCTTCTTCTTCCGTAATAGCCAAAGAACCGTCTTCTCTAACGAGACGTCCTTGGTTGTCTCGCCTTGCCGCACTCTCCCACTCATCAAGGTTTGTGATTCTTCCTGCTTCATCAAAAGTTTCGGTAAATGGCTGGCTGTTTTGGAATCCAAATACAGATTGGAATTGGTCGTCAGAAGTTCCTAGTTTCCCATCAGCACCCATACCAATAACGCTTTGACTCACCACAAGCCCGCTACTCAGCTCAGACACTTCAACCGTCACATTTCCGTCCGGGCCATATTGAAAAGTGGTGAGTCGATTATTACCTCCATCAATAATGCGTTCGAGGCGGCCCAACGCGTCAAACATCTGAACAGTTGAACCATCTGAAAAACTAATAACCATACGGCTGCCATCAGCTCCCAATCCATAACCCACGGTTTCACCGGTCGATTCATTTTTTGCCGAGACAAGTTTCCCGTCCTGAAATGTGTAGGTAACTGCTTCTCCTTTTTGATTAACGCTTTGAACCGTCCCATTTTGAATATCTACCGCCGGTGGAACACCGAATTTTTCGACCAGCGCATCTTGAGTCGGCATTCCAGTTCCCAAAACAAAATCATCAGCCGTTCCAAATTTTCCGTCACCTCCTAAATTGACCAGAACGGTTGAGTGGTCAGGCCGGCTCACTGTCACCGTATTCGCGTTTAAATCGTACTCATAACTTGTTCGCTCATTTGTCGTCACATTGAGGGAAGACACAAGTCTGCCATTTTCATAATCCTGCTCAATTCGTTCTCCGCCATCATCCGTAAATGACGCAGTCACAAGTTCTGGGGAATCAAACAAACGGCTTGGGTCACTGTAATGGTAAGTAAAAGTGGAGGCATCGTTTTGGGTCACTGTAAACTTGTGATGTTCATCATCAAAAGAATAAGTGGCGATTGATTCAGAGCGCGGCGCATCAGCAGTGCCTAAATTGCGGACTTCACTTGGTCTACGGGAAGAGCGGTCATAAGTCCATTCAATTGTCTCGCTCAAAGAATTTTGCTCCCTGACTTTGGAAAGCTCATCATCACCGGTTCCAAGCTCACCATCAGCACCCACCCACCACAACTCGCGCGCATCACTCAGTTCAATCCAAGCGCTTCCATCCGGTGTCACGCCATCCTCCATTAAATTCTGAGTCACAATTGCACCTGGCACATTCACCGGAGCGCTTCCAAGTCCGCGCTGCTCTGGAAGCGTGGCTGGCGGAGGGCTCGGGCTGTGATAATTTAAATCAACTTGGCTGGAACCTCCCTGATTTGACGCATTTTCTGCGCGGGCTGCACCTGCTAGCGATTCATCTTCCAAATCTTTTTGGAGTGTGCTGATATTGCGATTCATCTTTTCGCATTGCTCTTCTTTGTCTGGCGTACCCTCTTTGACGCACTCCTCCACAAATAAATCAATCATTCCTTTAAGCTGTTTGAGTTTATTGTCAAATGCGAGATTAATTCCACCTCCGCCTCCGCGACCAGCGGAAGAGACGGCACTGCCTCTCGCTTGATCCGAAGGTGACGGACTTCTTAAGGGAGGGGCATTCGTTTCGTGGTCATCAGAAGTAAGCAATCGATGATCAACACCGTAGCCAAACCACTGAGTGGTACTCTCGTTTATATTTTTGAGCGAATAACGCTCATCTTGATTGTTGAAAAAACCGGAACTGACGAGGGTTTGCGATGTGCTGCCATCTGAATTTAACTGGTAAACTGAGATGGTTTTTGCGGAATAATTAATGCGGGTTACTTGATGAGCTTCATTATTATAAATTAAGGAATAATCTTCCAAATCAGAAGTATTTGTTGCTGACTCTGGGGGGCCACGAAATCGAACCAAACGCCCCACTTCGCCTGAAGGTAAAATTTCAAATTCCCGCAACCATTCGGGGTGCTCAGGATCAAGTATCTGGTAAAGGTTGCTGACGCGTTTCACCATTGCTTTAAATTCTTTGACGTTTTGAACAGCTGTAAATTTTCCATATTCCACCACTTGGCCCATTCGGTCCAAAAATCCAGTTGGATTTTCATCACGCACCAGACTTGCCTTGTAATAAATTCCAGTGACATGATCTAAGTAAGTAACCGAGAGTGCTGCGTCGTCATAAATGTATTCAATATGAATGCGCTCGTTAGGCCGCGCAGGATTTTGACCCCGGTACTCAAGAAGTCGCCCGACACCTCCGCCCGGCAGCCGCTCTGCCTTTTGAAAATACTCTGAATCACTAGCGTCATAAAACCAGTAAAACCCATCCCGAATTTCACTTAAAACATGCAGCTCCGAAACTTCGCCTTCTGAATCATGGACCATCTTACCCATTGAAATAAAATTTCCGTCTGTCCCCGTAATGACAAAAGTGTCCCGAGCGTAATCATACACAATCACGCGATTTGCTTCATAGCGGTACTGGACGTCAATATTGACTGGTGCCGTATTTGAATCGCTGTCATGGTCATAAAGCCCTTTGTAAGAGATGAGCCATGCGGCTGAACCTTGGCCCTCAGAATTGATTTGCCACACCTCTGTTTGATTTTTGATTGGGTCGTAAATTGCTACTTCATGATTTTCCCAGTCATAGATTCGCAAATCTAAATTGATTGTCTCGCCCGCATTTGTTTTAGTCGTAACACCTGAGCGCAAAAGTCGTCCAAGCGTTGAAGTTCCGGGAATCAATGAATAAACTTGATAATTGTCCGCAAGATCAGCATGTGCGGCACGCGTCACAATCTTCACTTCACCAGCATCTTCATCATACTCAAATTCCCGTCTTTCAAGTGTCTGACCTGAAGCTGAACCGTTTTCAACAATGTCCGCAATTTCAAGAATTCTGTTTTGGGTTAAATCAATCTTGTAGTACGCGCAGATGACACCTTCTGACAAACAATCTGCAGATGACTCATGCTGCGCAAAACAAGTCTTTACGCCATTATTTTCTTTACAGGACAGCTCACTGTCTGCAAACGACTTCGCGAGAGGGTCTTCAGCCTTCAGGAAATCCGCACCAACTCCGGCAGGTTTCACTTCTTGTTCGGGTGTCTTAACTTCTTCAGTGGATATGTCCGGCTGATTCACTTTCAATTTCTGAGAAAAATCTTCAGAGTGACGGATGCCGTCAAAAATATCTTCAGCATGATCTTTGGGTGAATTTTTGTCTGGACTCGAGAGAGCTGCGGCTGGATTAGTTGAAGCTGTGAAAGCAAATGCCTGCTGAGGAGTTACTTGAGTCACAATAAATGCAACGATTACAACCATCGCCACGCTTCGTAGCCATAAAGCGAATGGCTGGAAAGTTGAATTTTTTTCTTTGCCTTTTAGTGTATTGGTCATATGAGTTTTCACCCAGAACAACTTAAAAAGACAATTTGAGACTTTGCTTAAATCTATTATTAATGATTTCAGCTATTAAATAAGTACTTTTTAATATTTCAATAAAAGTGTACATTAGCTTAAGTTTTCAAGCAAGTGGTATCTAAGAATTTGGGAGAGTACAGGTAAAAATTAGATGGCAAAGACGAGATAAGTACTACATAGCGTTTAAGCTGTTTAAGCGTAACTGTTTAGCCCATTGAAGTTCATAACAGGCTTGTCATCCTGAACGCAGTGAAGGATCTAGATTCGCCAGATTCTTCAGTTCGCCCCGCAGAATAAATTTACGGGGCTCCTTCAGAATGACATAGTTTGTGAAGTGCTTCAAAACGCTAAACAAACACGTTTAAGCTGCGGTGAGAGGGCTCTTTGAAAACATTCGAGCAGTACCAATTTCACATTTAATTACATCAATAAAAATTGGTGCGGCGAGAGGGACTTGAACCCCCACGAGTTACCCCACAAGATCCTAAGTCTTGCGCGTCTGCCAGTTCCGCCATCGCCGCTTATTTGCTAGTTATAAAAAGAGCTGTACTGACTTCAAAAAATCAATGAAAGTTGGGGCTGCCATTCTGCTGCTGTATTGAATGCATCCGATATCTTTTGTATTTTTTACTCCCGCGCCACTTTCGATTAATCATGCTGCTGACTAGTAACACTGACAAAAAGAAAATAAAACCAATCATCACACCTGTCATCATGCTCAGTGGCTTCTTCTCCTGAAATAGTTCCTGACGAATATAGACGACCAAAAAAAGATTGATGATGGCAAGCAGCGTAATTAATTCACCGTGACCTAAAACCCGATGAAATGCAAATTTAGCATTCGAACGTTTCTCATAGGGAGTTAACCTTGGGATAAATCTTGGCACCGCTTTTCGGTATGACTTGAATGCCTCACCAAATTTAAATTCAAGCTTCTCTTCCTCGCCACGCACAGTAAGCCAATAAACAAGGAAAAAACCATTTACATAAATCAAAAAAATAATGGGCTGCCACACCACCACGCAGAATCCAAGTCCCAAGAGAAAATTGCCAAAGTAAAGCGGGTTTCGCACATAAGCATATGGACCATCGGTTGCAAGTTTCCTGACCTTCCTTAAGTAGCCATGCGACCAAATTCTAATCGTTTCACCAGCGACAATAAATGGCACACCGATTAGGAGTCCGCGTGTGCTGCTTCGTGAATAAACAAACATCACGAGAGCAAAAGCCCAGGCGAACCACATCCGAAATTTTCTAAATCGATGAAGAGAAAGAGGTGAGGCGCTTTCTTGGACAATTGAAATGTCTTTGGGTTTACTTGAGAATAAATTCTTCATCCACATCCTTTAAGTTATGACTTGAGTTCTGCAAATTTTTGAGCATTAACCCCCTCTCCCTCGCAAAGCCTCGCAAATTAATTCTGCGAGGCGAAGAGAGGGAGAGGGTAGGGTGAGGGTGAAAATTGTGAACCGTTTATTCCCCCTCACCCTACGCTTGTATTGCGTCCTCACCCTCTGATGAAAGATCAGTTGGAGGTGAGGACTGTGTGCTTGCTACGCATTAATCATTTATTAATGAAAGCAAGCACGTCCCTCTCCCCCAGTTGGGGGCGAGGGAAAAAGAAAAGTGCTAAACTCGAATTAGTTTAAGTTACAAATACATTTTACCCGGGCGGCCAATTCATTTTCCGGCCAGCGAGAAGGTGGACATGCAAATGAAAGACCGTTTGCCCTGCTTCTGCTCCATTGTTGACCACGAGACGGTAATCTGTCAATTTTTGAATCGATGCAATTTGATTGGCAAAAGCCGTAATCTCTCCCATGAGTTGAACGTCTCCGGCTGTCAGCTCACTTAATTTTGAAATATGTTTCTTCGGAATAATTAAAATATGAACAGGAGCCTGTGGATGAATGTCGCGAAATGAGAAAAGAGAATTTGTCTCATCCACTTTTTTTGATGGAATTTTTCCAGCGGCAATTTCACAAAATAAGCATTGCGTCATTTGTTTTCAGCCTCCAACTTCATCTTTACACTTTGAAGAAAAATGATTAGCAGCATACCTTAACCTTTTCACAACCATTTCCTTGCCGAGGCAAAACATCACTTCAAAAAGACTAGGGGTCACTGCTTTGCCGCTAATCGCGACGCGTGTCGGATGAATCAAGTCAGCAGCTTTCACCTTCATTTTTTCAGCAGTCTGACGCAAAAGAGTTTCTAAAGCCTGCGGGCTTGAAAAATCACTTTCTAAATCCAACACATTCGCCCATTCATTCAAACGCTTGAGCACTTCAACATCCAACAAATACTTCTGAACGGCTTCTGGGTCAAATGTCGGCTGTTCTTGAATAAAAAAATCAGCTAGTTTTTGAAGATCACTCAAAACAAACACACGCTCTCGGTAAAGAAGCGCGATTTCATTTCGCCATTTTTCACGAGATGAATCTGAATCAGGTAAAAAGAACTTTTTGATTTCTTTGAGGTAACGGTCTTCTGGTAATCGGCCAATGTGCTCTTTGTTTACCCAGCGAAGTTTTTCAAGGTCAAAACATGCGCTTGTTTTCTGAACTCGCTTAAAACTAAATTCACTTGAAAATTCACTCAAAGAGAAAATTTCACGATTCTCCCCAGGAGACCAACCCAAAAGAGCGAGGTAATTGAGAATTGCTTCTGGCAAATATCCTTCACGCTGGTAATAAAGAAGCGCAACTTCTCCACTCCGCTTTGAAAGCGGTAACTTGTCCTGACCAAGCACAAGCGGAAGATGAGCAAATTGGGGAGGTGAATGTTCCAGCGCTTCATAAAGCGCAATCTGGCGCGGTGTGTTTGACAGATGATCATCCCCTCGAATCACATGCGTGATTTTCATCTCGCAATCATCAACGACGCAAGCAAGATGATACGTTGGGTAGCCATCTGACTTTTGAATGACAAAGTCACTCAGTTCTTCCCCGCTAAAAACCACAGTGCCATGCACCAAATCAGAAAATTGAATGGCACCGGAACGCATCCGAAATTTCACTGCTTTCCGCCCATCCGTTTCCTCCTCATAGGCACATCCACTGGTCAACAAGGTTTTGACGACTGCTTGATATTTTGCGAGCCGGTCGCTTTGCCGCCAGAATGGTTCTTCAGCAGTAAGTCCAAGCCACGCGAGTGACTCCAAAATTTCGACCTCAAAACGTTTTTCAGACCTCTCACGGTCAGTGTCCTCAATTCGCAAAAAAAATTTTCCGCCATTTTTTCGGGCATAGGCAAAATTAAAAAGTGCAGTTCGCACGCCGCCAATATGAAGCGAGCCGGTTGGTGATGGCGCAAACCGGACACGTACTTCTTTTTGAGGGATGAGAGAGGACAAGGGATTTAAGGGAGACATCACATCGGGATTTTGAATTTTTCCCTGAGTGTTTCAAAATAACTTCTTTTTGAACTTTTGACGAGCTTGAAGCGATTGACTGATTTTGCAATCTCACAAACAAATCGTTCATCAATTTCCATGTCTTGCTGCCCATCGGCCGTGAACAGAGCTTTTTCTTCACGCTGGTCACAGCGAATTTCAAGCCGAATCGTTTGATCTCCCGAGACAACAAGCGGCCTTAAAGATGAAGCATGCGGACAAATCGGTGTCACCAAAATATTTTCAAGGGATGGGTGAACAAGCGGCCCGCCAGCCGAAAGTGAATATGCAGTCGAGCCCGTGGGAGTTGCAATAATGACGCCGTCACCAAAAAAACGAGTGACATACTCGCCCCCCACTTCCACTTTTACTTCCATGTAACGAGTGAGGCCTTCCCGATTAACGACAATGTCATTAAGCGCCTGAAAACGCCGTTCGGTGCGGGATTCGTTCGTCACACTTTCAGGCAGCGTGACGCGAGCACTCAGCATCATTCGATTTTGAGTCACCATCTGGCCCGCTAAAACAAGTTTCATTTCATCGTACAGTTCGTCGGTGCGAACCTCAGTCAAAAAACCAAGCGCACCCAAATTAACGCCAAGCACCGGAACTTGATGCCGCACCATTTTACCTGCGACATAAAGCATCGTCCCATCCCCACCCAAACAAATAATGACTTCACTTGACTCAATCACCCGTTCGATGGGAAGTTCAGTGGAATCAAGGATTTCTACCTCGCGCTTCGCAAGCCACTCAACCAACTCTACACGAATACGCTCAGCATCTTTCTTCTGAACATTCGTCACCAAACCAATGCGTCGCACAAACATATGTTCCATCTGAGTTACGAACGCATTTCATGCTCAAATAGAGTGAGGCGCTTCAAAAATTGAAGAGTTGTTTCGGTAATCTTACTCGCTGAAAGCCCGTAATGATCAAGCTGCTTCTCCCGAGACCCGTGCTCAATAAACTCATCTGGAAGTGCAATTCGCTTGACCTGGACGTTTCGAATTTCTTTTTGTTCGAGAAACTCAAGCACTTTTGAACCAAACCCGCCTGTGAACACATGTTCTTCAACAGTCACAATAAATCGAATCTTTCGTGTCCGCTCTAAAATGAGAGACTCGTCAAGCGGTTTTGCAAATCTTAAGTTGCAGACCGAAGCGTGTATTCCTTCACGCGCAAGCATCTCTGAAGCTTCAAGTGACGGGCCGACCATACTCCCCAAAGTGAAAATTGCAACATCATCACCTTCTGTCAACACTTCGCCTTCTCCAATCTGAAATAGTTGGGTGGGCATTTTCACTTGCCCTGCAATAAAAGCGCGAGGGTATCGAATTGCAAAAATATGTGGGTAGTCAATCGCAAGCTTGAGCAAATGGTAAAGTTCCGCATCATCCTTCGGAGCTGAAATGACAGTCCTTGGAATATGCCCTAAATAACTGATGTCAAAAACGCCGTTATGAGTAGCGCCATCTGCGCCAACAAGTCCTGCCCGGTCCATGCAAAGTGTCAAATTTAAATGCTGGAGCGCTGCATCGTGAATGAGTTGATCTTGAGAGCGCTGCAAGAATGTAGAATAAATGGCGCAAACGGGTTTGAGTCCGCGTTTTGCAAGTGCGGCAGCAAATGTAACGGCGTGCTGTTCGGCAATTCCAACATCGAAAAACCGTTCTGGAAATTCCCGCGCAAATTGGCTGAGACCGGTCCCAGACGGCATTGCAGCTGTAATTGCTACTACCTTTTCATCTTCACGTGCAATTTGAGTAATTGCCTTTGAGAATGCCTGCGTGTACGTAATCTCGCCTTCCTTTTTTACTTCTACCGGACTTTTTATTTTCTCGCCCGTTCGAACATCAAACGGCGTCACTCCATGTAGTTTTTCTTCATCTTGCTCCGCGAAAATGCAACCCTTTCCTTTTTGAGTCACGACATGCAGAAGACAGGAATCGTTAAAATTAAGAACCTTCTTCAATGTCTCCACCAAACCAATGACATCGTGACCATCAATCGGGCCAAAATACCGGAAGCCCAATTCTTCAAACATAAGACCGGGAACCAGTAAATGTTTTAAACTTTCAAGCGAATAGTCCGCAAATCTTCTGACTCTTGGAAAGCGCTTGAGCTGACGGTCTACTTCATCCCTGATGCGGTTGTACAAAGGATTAGTGATGACTTTGTTTAAGTACTTGCTGATTGCACCTACGTTTTTTGAAATTGACATTTCATTGTCATTGAGCACAATCGTCATGCGTTTCTTTAAATGTCCCGCATTGTTTAACGCTTCATAGGCAAGACCCCCTGTCAAACTTCCGTCACCCACCACAGCAACAACGCGTTCCGTTCCGCCGAGGAGGTCGCGGCCAACTGCAAGCCCAAGCGCCTGAGAGATGGCAGTGCACGCATGACCAACAATAAACTGGTCATAAGAACTTTCAAATGGAGATGGAAAACCGCTTAAGCCTTCGCCCTGGCGAATGGTTTGCATTCTGTCTCTACGTCCCGTAATCATCTTGTGAACGTAGGCTTGATGCCCGACGTCCCAGCAAATCCGGTCGGTTGGGAGGTCAAGCACATAATGCAGTGCAACATTCAGCTCAACCGCACCCAAACTCGCGCCTAAATGCCCGCCAGTTTTTGAAATTGTTTCAATCAAAAAAGTCCTGTACTCCTCGCACACTTTTGGGAGTTGAGAGAGGGGTACCTTCTTTAAATCTTCCGGTGAATTAATTCGGGAAATATAGAGATAATTTGTCATTGTTTGAGTATTCAATTTTTTAATTTCGACTTGGCAAAACTTCAATTCTCTGAACTACCGCGCTCGAGAATTGAATCTGCGAGACATAGAAGACTTGTGTTTCTGTCAAAATGGTGAAGTTCTTGTTTCGCCTTTAAAACGAGATCTGCTGCCTTCTCCCTTGCTTCATGCAGGCTCATGTGTTTCAAATATCCATCGCCATCTAGTATATCATCTACGATTTGGAAGGCGAATCCCAAATATTCACCAAATTTAAGAATGTGTTGCTCTATTTCCTGCGTTGCGTTTGCCACAACAGCACCAGCGAGACAACTTACTTTAATGAGCTGGCCAGTTTTATGAATGTGAATAGATTCAAGTGCAGCAAGACTCACTTCGCGATTTTCCGTTAAAATATCCATCGCCTGTCCGGCTACCATCCCAAAAATACCAGCTGCCTGCGAAATCTCAGAAACCAGACGGCGTAAATGCCTTGTATCTTTTAGTTCACTTAAAATATGAAACGAGAGAGTGAGCAAACCGTCTCCGGCGAGAAGAGCAAGCGGCTCACCAAATTTCTTATGGCAGGTTGGACGGCCCCGCCTGATGTCGTCATTGTCAAGACACGGAAGGTCATCATGGACAAGTGAATAGGAATGAATCATCTCAATTGCTGAAGCAGCAATAACTGCTTCCCGAGAATCTCCTTCGAGCATCTCTGCCACAAGAATAGTCAGAAGAGGACGAACTCTTTTGCCTCCATTTAGGACTGAATACCGTACCGCATCGCACAGTTCATTTGTCTGCCGAGAGGATTTTGGCAAAAAATGCTCAAGCGCAGCCTCAATCTCATCCTTTCGTTTCTTCAATTGCTGCTTGAATAAATCAATGCTTGCAGCCTGATTATCCATTATTTTCTCCTGCCCAATTTGAAAAATATCTTGTTCATTTTAAAGTAAGAGATTCGATTCCTCTTCCTCTTTTCCCTTTTTTGACTTTTTGCGGCTCGCTTTCTTTTCTTCAGAATTCTCGTCAGAAACATTAAGCGCGAGGTCTTCATTTAGCGCACGTGTCAAAAGTTCGACCTTTGTTTCCGCCTGCTCCAATTTTTTAACGCACAACCGCGAGAGTTTCACTCCTTCTTCATATTTTTTAAGCGCCTCGTCAAGCGGCATATTGCCGCCTTCGAGTGCTTCAACAATTTCTTCAAGACGCTCAAGCGCCTTTTCAAACTTTGGTTCTTCTTCCATAAAATGCTCCTTCTCGTTTATTCAAATCCAAAATTAATCCCTTTTTACTTCTGTCACTTTCGAGTGGAAAAATCCTGAACTCAATTTTGTCTGAACCACTTCTCCTACCTTAATTTCATCTGCTCTTTTAATCAGTTTTCCTGT